>MHOT01000018.1:73760-92654 GCA_001820175.1 Candidatus Staskawiczbacteria bacterium RIFCSPHIGHO2_02_FULL_42_22
TTTCAGTTTTACAAACTTAAAACAGTGTGCTATGATTCTTTTTGAGTTTTTGCATCTCGCAATGGCTGAAAAACCTCCATACTTGAAAGGAACTATTATGGACTCTTTTGAAAAACTTGCTCGGAATGCGATTCAGCTCAGCGCGCTTCTTAAAAATATAAAGCCCGGAGATGGAAAGAAGCTCAAAGAGGTGTACGATACATTCGTCGGGCTGGGCGAAGAAGTTCGACGACTTGCCCATTCGGGCAGATTACCAGCTCTTGAAGGCCGTCTATGGGTAACTCTCATATTGACTGGTGAACTTGTTGGGGCCATGGTGATGGCCATTAGCGAATTGCATCGCAACGGGATGGATGACGCTGAAAAGATCATGGCGGGCAAGTACGATTGTCTAAACAATGCCGTAAGGGTTTTTGGTATCGTCACCGAAACTATTGTACTCTACAAAGAGTATGATATCTAGGGAATCCGGGTACGCCAAACCGTGTGATCCAAATAGGGGTCAGATCTTATAGGTCTGACCTTTTTAATTATAGTAGAAAATCGACCATAATCGGTCGCTTTTGCGCTCCTTTCTTAATAATGCGTTTAGAACGGTGGATTTTTTTGGGGACAAGTTTAAGTTCTTTTGAAATAAAAAAGCCCCTGATCTGTGAAAGAAAAGGGGCAATGCGTTCGCGCCAGAAGTGCTATAGAACACACATTCCAGAATTGGACTTAAGTGCCAGTAGGTTTGGCAATATAAGCCATCTTGGAGCGAAAAATTTGTGAGGCGTAGCCGCAGCTACGGCGAACACATTTTTTGGGAAAGATGGTTTAGATTGGCAAATCCGGCGGCATCTTGGAGTCCAATTCTGGAATGTGTGTTCTATGCAGCCCTACATGCTACTTTTTGCGGAAGCAAGCGATCGAGTAACCTTCCCGTGCGCCGGTTGATTCGCACAGAAACACCGACTTGCCTCGGCCGCGCTTGACCATGAATTCAAGTGAACGCCACCACCCGCCATCGCCTTTCCAGAAGGTCAGGTTCGGGAAGGTGTAGGCGTATTCAGGTTCGTGCTCATTGAGTGCTGCGAGAGAATACGGATCCGCAGGCACCAGGTTTCGTCGCTCACACTCTTGCAGAATCTCTTCAAAGCTCATTGTCCGCTCGAGCTCAAAGAAATAGATGGTGACCTCTTCTCCTTCGCCGCGCGGCATCTCATTGATGTCGTACCCCCCAGAGCGCATGAACGTCCCGTGGCGTCAAGCGCCTCTTGGGCGGTGCGAGTACGGTTGACTTGCACTCCCGTGCATACCATCAGATCGGTCTCTGGGTCGTAACGTTCTTTCAAGGACATTGTCATTTCTCCTGGGTTAAGGACTCTCTTGGAAAAGCGAAACTGAAATAATCATACATTACTCGTTGTATGGTGTCAAGCTTATTGGCCTTAGTTGGCAACCCCTCACACCAGCCGTCATTGCGAGCCCAAGATAAATAAAATACCTTGGCCTTTAGCCACGAGCGAAGCGTAGGTGGTTGGCAATCTAGGGTATGTGTATGTAGTTTCACTCTGGATTGCTTCGCAGGGTGCAGTACTGTACCCTGCTTCGTCGCTGTGGCTCCTCGCAATGACGGTGGCGAATAAGGAAGGCGTGAGGGGTTACCTTATTGTCCCCAAGTTCCTCTGTTTTTTTATCGATGAATACAACCGGCCCAACAACAAGGCCTGCGCTTTCCTTCTATAAGTTCTGCGGCAGTCCTTTTAATTCGGTGGTTCCTGGTTTCATCTTTCTTAGCGCCCTTAATCCAACAAATCCACTCATTACGCGCCAGCGGAGTAATATCTTTCCATGCGGCCAGCGCCGCTGGAGCAGAGGCCAGGGTCTTTTTTAAATCCGCTGGTATTCTATGTGGCAGACCGGTAGTAATTTCTTTTTTGATCATAATAGTTTTTAGTTTCAAGTTATTGGTTTTAGTTTCGCCTCTTGGCGAATTGGTTGTTAGTTTTCTAAAATGGGGACTATTAAACTAAAACTTTAACTGTATCTATTTTACGTTTAAATAATAAGCATGTAAATAAAAAAATAATCACAAGATGTTTCTTTATGGTGAGTTAAAGATTGAAAGAAATAAAGTGTATTAAACCCCAGGGCAGAGCCCTGGACCCGCGTCGCGCACAAAGGCGCGACGTAAGGAATCGCGCCAAGGCGGTAAGACGCCGGCGCAAATTGGTCGCAGCCAATTTCGCCTCGTCTGCGGGGTATTGAACCTCTTCGATCCTGAGGCCTCAGAGCCGAATGGCCTGTATTGCCTGCGTCGCTTGATTATGCAAATTGCGATTTGCACAATCTGCGCTATCCTCGGAGTAGAATGTAGGGATGAATCATTGACATTGATTTTTTTATATAGTATTATATTGACCATGCTCGTTTCGAGCATAAATTAAGAACTGTTCCTACACAAAAGAAGGGAAACTAAGATGATGTTCAATGACAGCCCCAAGAATCAGTACCGCCTCGAAGGCCGTGTTTTTAGTGGATTCGCCCATCCGGCGACGGGAAAAATTCACCGACTGCGCATCCTCACGGGAGACCAGCGTTCGACGGTACTATCTCGCCTGGCGATGGACTACATTTCACTCTTTGGACTGTTCGCCACGGGTGCGATGAAGTTTCCAAAGCCCGGTGAGCCGGTCCCTCCGCTTGATGAAATCGGCCTCGATCTGAACCCACCCGACGAACTGCGTGCCAAACTTCAGGCCGCCGCGAACTACCTGCCTGATTCCCAATTGCGCGTAGATTACGGCATCAAACTGTCACAGGTCGCCAAGGACAATCAACCTGTTCCACGGGTTATTCTTCTGTCTGAAGGTGATCAAAAAAACGTGCCGCCCGAGTTCTACGACACGTTCTGCTACTGGTTCCTGTCAACGGCCTCGCCAAAGGAATTGGCGAATAGGATGGAGACGCGCTTCGATGCCATCCTTAACTTGGTGGCATGGGAAGCGCGCAACGCCGCCAATTCGGGACCAAGTACGAGTAGGCAGATTTACGAAGAGATCCTCGACCAAGCAATCGCCGATGCCGAGGTTACTCTTGAACCTCTACTGTCTCATGCACCGTCGAAGGTTCATGCACTCACACTGAAGACCGTCGTGTACATGTTGCTCGCTCGCGAGCGACTCGCACCGGACGGATTCTTTAATACCGTGAACTCCAATGTGCATATCGCTCCATTGGACTATTTCACTGATCGTGAGAACTGGACCTGGCGTACTGACCGAGACGGGTTCTGGCAACTGCTCGCCGAGGGACTGCTCATCAACACCGAGCTCCTGTGGCAGAGAAGGCCGAAGGACAATCTCGACAACGCACAGATTCTGGTAGACGTGCTCCAGTTCTTGGAGGACATTGTGATCTTCCTCCCCCGTAGCAAAGGTGTGTTTGATCGGTTACTCTCCGAGTGACCATCGAAACATGCAAAAAAACCATTCAGGTTGGACCTCAAATCCAACTTGTTTTTTTATCTATGAAAAAAGCGGTAACATCCCTGTTACCGCTATGAACATTTCTTTTCAAATCTATTGGGCCGTCGCGACCGCAACGCCCAGACGAGGAGTGAGGTACTCATCGAAGTCCGCACCGAGGACGCCACCGATGAGGAGAAACTTCTGATCTGGCTGACCCGGGGTGGCGACTGTGAGATTTGCGTAGTTCAAGCCCTTCGGAACCTGACTGAAGTACAGCGTCTCCTCACGCCGCCACTGGTCGCGCCAGTGGAACTCCTGCGGCTTGCGGAGCGTCGCCTTCGTCGCCCTGTCGCGCGCATCCCAGTTCTTGGGTTCACGACGGAACGCAATGAAGGCAGACAGCCATCCGTCGAGGATCGGCGGGCAACTATTGGAGTGGTAACGGAACATTGAGCCCCAAAACTCTGAGTCGATATCGCCCCTCTCCAGCGTCATCACGATGGTGCGCACCACGCCGACCAGATCCGCGAAGTAGTAGCGGAGTCCCTCGAACATGGTGGAGAGCACCGTCGCGCTCGCGAGCAGGAGCTTCCAGTCCTTCACCGTGCCTGCAACGAGGATCTTCGGGAATCCGCAGCAGTACATCGCGCCGTAGCTGTACCACTTCGACGCCGCGTCCATGAACGTGAGCAACGTGGCGACCTCGGCCTCTTGATCGGTCGTCGAGAACTTCGGCAGGAAGGCGTTGAGCACCTTCGCGTCGATGCGCTCGTCGAAGATCGGGCGGAACCGGAGGATCACCTGCTCCCAAGCGTCACCGGGGAACATCATCACCTCCAGTTTCTGCTGCTCGTCTGGCTTGTCGGTGAAGAAGTGCGCGCAGGCGTCGGCGTTCTGTTGCACGTACGTGCCGACCTCGTGGACGATGAGCTGCCAGAGGACTTCCGGCCGCAGACAGACCGAGTGGTGCGGATTGTAGGCCGTGAGGAGCGTGTTATAGAACAGGCTCTGGACGCGGCCACCGTACTCGTCTGCGGCGTAGACCTTGCTGCGGCTGCGGTAGACCACCGGGCTCGGGTCGTTGCGGGACGGCCACTTGTTGGTCCGTTCGTAGACCAAGCGGCGGAGGCCGTCATCGTTGTCGCACTCGTGGAGCTTCTTGTCCGTGAGCGTGACGTTGGGGAAGGTGACGACGAAACCGTCAGCCGTCGCCAGACCGTACGCGCCTTCAAACTTGACCGTGGGAGTGGAAGACATCTTTCAATCCTTTCTGAAACGAGAAACATCACTGATTACCAGAACCGACAAGGTTCCGATAGTGAGTTGTGAAAAAGGAACTAAAAACATCATACATAAAATAATGTATGATGTCAATAGTTGGCTCGTAACTGTTGGCTCGTAACCCCTCACTCTCCTGCACACATCCGTCGTCATTGCGAGGAGCCACAGCGACGAAGTAATCTAGTGTCTCATTTATATAATTTCTTTGTGCCAGCGAGGTAAAATTGGCTTTGATTCAAGGCGCGAGGAGCGAACCTAATGCCCTCTGTGCATTGTGAGCGACGAGCAACGCGGAAGACAAGCCAATTTTGCCCCGCCCGAAGGGAACGCTAAAATTTGCCATTTTCTTCGTTGCTCCTCGTTGGCGTGCCGCAGAGGGCACAACCTCCTCGTCGCGCCTCGAAAATGTCAAATTTTAGCGTTCTGACCCAAAGAAATTATATAAATGAGACACTAGAGCAAAGCTATGCACATACCCTAGATTGCCAACCGCCTACGCTTCGCTCGTGGCTAAAGGCCAAGGTATTTTATTCATCTTGGGCTCGCAATGACGGTGGGGTGAGGGGTTACCAACAAAAACCGCCGAGAAAGTGGTTTTTGTTGGTTATAAATTTTTAAAATTGCTCCCGAATTAAAACCCAAACAAACTTTTGAAATTATTTTGCCGAACTTAATCCACAAATCCAAAAAACGCAACTTGGGGAAATGACGACGACGGAACGACGAACGAATAGCGAACCGACGACGAGCAAAAATTTTCTGGGCTGGGGGAGAAAATTTTTGCCCGCTCGCCGAAAAGTTTTTGAAGTTTTAGAATTAGTAAATTATGTAAATCGAAAGTTTTACAATTCTAATAGTAGTTTTTCAAAGTAATTATTGATATAATCTAAGAAGCTACTAAATTATGAAAATAAAAATAGGCCCTAAAAAGAAAATACAAAAAATTAAAGAACTTTTACAGTTTCGGAAATCTTTGATTTCCGAATTAAATGGACTTGATGATTATCAAAAAAAGGTTGAAAAAGTAAGAAAGAATTTTAACGCTAATGGAAAATCGTAATTTAGAATCTCAACCTGAGCCATTACTAGAGTCAGAAAGAGAACAAGAGCAAAAAATATTACCAGCAGATGAAATATTAAAGTTATCTCCAAAAGAGATGGCTAACTACTTGAGTTCTCTTGAGGAACAAGGAACATTGGAGAATTTTTTAGAGCAAGCAGTTGAAAATAAATCTCTATTGGCTCAACTTAGTTATTGGGAAAAATGGCTTGAGAAAGACCAACAAAAACTATTGGAAAATATTATCGAAAGAAAAAAAGAAATTTATCCTCCTGAAAGTGAATCGTTGCCCCTTGAACTCGAAAAGAAATTTTCTGAGGATGAGTTAAAGTTAATTTTTTCTAATACAAAAGCCATTCAATTAACTTTTGGCTGTTCAATAGGATGTTCTTTTTGTGGTTTTGACGCCATAAAAGGCGCGCGCGAGCATATTCCATATTCACAACTTGCGAATATGTATAAGAAATACGGATCACATTTATCAAAAGGGCGACCTTTTCTTTATTGGGCTTCCGAACCTTCAGATTATGCTTCAAAGGAAGGACTTGAGGATAAAACCTATCAAGATGTACACCAACTCGCAGTGAAATATGCTGGTTATGATCCAAGTATCACTTCTTTTAATGTAAAAGACCAAGAATGGATTGATTTTATGGGTGCTAAAAAAGAAAAATATGGTCTTGGTGGCGAAAGACGCTTAAGTGTTTTTGGCATGAAAGAAGAAAGTTTAAAAAGAATTGAGTTAAGAGTATTAGAGGCCGAAGAAAAAAATGGGCCAGCAGAACCTCATCCACGAGTAGAATTACAGGGAGAAGAATACCGCCATGTCAAAGGCATGGGCAAGAGTTTTCAAGAGCAGGAAAGCATTGATGATATACCAAAAGCGGGGATTGCATGTGTTGATGGGATTCTCCTTACACCAAGGGGTGTTTTTAATCTTTTTGTAGTGCCAATTTCAGAGGAATATCCTCAAGGGGTGGTTATAGTTCCTCTTGAAGAAATTAATGATGAGCCAATAGAGGTAGGAGATAATTTGAAAGAAATTATGCGTAGAGGTGTTGTCTGGGGTAGTTATACTCACGAAGGTGGAGTGTTCGAGGATGAAGAAGGAAAATTGGAAGATTTTCAGAGATACATTGGTAAGTTTCCTAAAGATACCTTGATATATGGTAAAAATAAAAGGTATTACGTATCAGTAGATCAAGAAGGAAATATTCTTCGAGTTAGAGATGTAACTGGGAAAAATTATCTTTTACCTGATCGCAAGGTTTGGGTTTAATTCAGCGGACGAAAATTTGACATAGTAGTTAATCTATTGTATATTGTAAGGAGTTCTCGAACAACAAAATATACTCAAGGAGTTCTCTTATGCTGGAATTACCCGTTATCACCCGTAGTTGTGGAGGTTGCACCGCTTGTTGCAAAACGCACATCGGCAGTGAAATGAAGGCCGCAGGAGGAGAATACTGCGACTTCTGTCAAATCGGAAAAGGGTGTTCGATTTACGAAAGGCGTCCATTCGCCTGCCAAGTTTACCGTTGCCTTTGGGTGTGCGGTAAAGGCGAAGAAAGTGATCGTCCAGACCGACTGAAAATCGTCCTAGATTTGAAGGCAGTCCATTTTTACGAAGAAGATATTGTCGCCCTCAATCTTTGGGAGGTGGAGGAAGGAGCGATAAATCAACCTCGGGTGCAACAAATCATGGTTGCCAATATCGAGGGAGGAAATGTCGTTGTCTGTCGTCCATACCAAGAAGAACCCACCTATTACTTCCCAAAAGGTGTGTTTTCGGCCGATGAACAGCAAGAGTTCATTGAGATTCTAAAACGTACACCTGGCGCCTTGGGAGTGTAGCAACATCGAGCGGTGAGGCCTTGTGCCAAAACCCGCTTTTATTTTATAATGAAGCTAAATTTACTAATTCTAAAACTTCAAAAACTTTTCGGCGAGCGGGCAAAAATTTTCTCCCCCAGCCCAGAAAATTTTTGCTCGTCGTCGGTTCGCTATTCGTTCGTCGTTCCGTCGTCGTCATTTCTCCAAGTTGCGTTTTTTGGATTTGTGGATTAAGTTCGGCAAAATAATTTCAAAAGTTTGTTGAGATTTTGATTTTGGAGCTATAGAACAAACATTATCACTTTGCACTAAAGTCGCCGGCGGTTTGGCAATCTTGGGCGGATTGTGAAAACTGCCCCAAGATTGGCAAAGCCGTCAAGACCTTGGAGTGCAAAGTGATAATGTTTGTTCTATATATAAAATCAAAAGCACCCATAAAGGGTGCTATGATTTTACAATAACTGCTCCGGTGGTAGGATTCGAACCTACGACCCATTCCTTACACTTTATCCTATGTTGCCATAGGTGTGGACTATATTATCACCCATCTTTACTTAAGATTAGGGTGCGAAGCGCTTCGGCCACAATGAAATTGTGGACTACTCCTAAAAAGGATAGTCTCTACGCCTTCCCTAAAATTTAGGGCTTGGCTCGGGATTACCCAATATTATTGGGCTTCCCCGATTTCACCTCGTTTTTCATCCTTGGTTTCCCAGGGAAGCTGCGTAACGCCGGCTTCAAGTTCGCGATGGCAATTCGCGCAAACCAGAACACATTTATCAAGTTCTGTTTTTACTTTTTCCCAAGATCGGGTATATCCCTTATCACCAATTCCAAACTCTTTCGTTTTTGGATCAATGTGATGAAGGTCTAATCCTCCTTGGTATTTGTTATAGCTACAAATTTGGCATTTGCCTCCTTTATATTCTATTGCCATGAATTTAATCTTTCGCCTTCGTTTTGCGACGGCTTTGATTAATTCTTCTCTCCGATCGGCATATGTTCTTTTGTCTGCCATATATTTATTATACGACAGTTCAAAGTGCTTTCACAGGGAATCGCTCTACCGCTGAGCTACACCGGAATAATTGTTTTTATCATAGATTATTTTAAAAATATATTCAAGACATACGTTGTAGATAATAAATAGCGGAAAAACCATTAACAAAAATAGTAAAATGTAGGACGCGCGTAACCCCTCACACCTCTCACTCCCGCCCGTCGTCATTGCGTAAAGTTGTCAGATTCATCCCGCCCGAAAGGCGGGAAAATCCCGACTATGGAACAAACATTACAAAACCGGCACTAAACTCGCCGCAGGTTTGGCAATATATGACAAGCATATATTCTGCGTCGCTTGGGAGTAAATATACTGCGGCATATTTACTCCCTTCGCTATCCTCGAATATTGGGCGGCTTGGAGCAAAAAGTTTGTGAGGCGTAGCCGAAGCTACGCCGAACAAACTTTTTGTGAAACCTGCCCAAGATTGGCGCCTCCTGGCAAGGGTTGGAGTGCCGGTTTTGTAATGTTTGTTCCATAAGGGCATTGCAATGCCCGAAGTCCCGATGTGATCGAGGGTCCTCGATGGCTCCACCATCGGGACAATCTCCATGCAAAATGACGAGATTGCTTCGTCGTCCACGATTGCGATCGGGACTCCTCGCAATGACGGCTAGTGTTATAGAGGGGGGGTGTGAGGGGTTACGGACGCGCTCGTTGACATTAAAATTTTTACATGATATTATTGTAAGCGATACGCATGCCCTTTTACAACTGAAAATTCCTCGGATTCACCTGATTATTCAGGTATCCGATAACAATAAAGACAACTATGGACATCACATCCAGAAACCGCACTTAAGTTGCCGACGGTTTGGCAATATTGGGCGGCTTGGAGCAAAAAATTTGTGAGGCCTAGCCGTAGCTACGCCGAACAAATTTTTTGTGAAAACTGCCCAAGATTGGCAAACCCGTCAATACTTGGAGTGCGGTTTCTGGATGTGATGTCCATAACCATCAACCCGGAGGATTCGAACATGAGGACTTGGCAGGAGATTCAGAAAGGCGAAGGCCATCAAGATCCTTCTCATCCCGAGCCAGAAGTTCAGGATCAGATTGCAGGAGAAAAGCAGGAAGTTTCAACGGCTCTGGTGCCAATTGAAAAGATGCTGCCTGGGTTTCGGGTTTCAACCAACGCTTTAGTAGTCCATCAGCAGCGCAAAGAGCTGTACGACAACATCGTCTTCGGCTACTGCGCCGCGCATCGGCACCTGAAAGAACTTCAGGTTGCTGTCGAAAAGCAGCAGAAAATCTCAGAGAATCAAGCGCAACAGGCGCAGATCGCGGGCGAGGAGAAGCCAACAACGGCTCTCGTCCTGCTCACCAAGAAGCGCCATGAAATCGCACTGATGCACGGGCAGGATGCCCTTGAACTGGTGCGAAATCAGCTCGGACTTGACACTGTTCGAGGCGAGCTTTTGGAAGAACTGCGAAGCAAGCTTTCGCCGGAGCGGGGATTGGAAATGCTCTCGGCGTGGACGAAGGCGATACTCAAAAAAGAGTGCGCCACTATCCGCGAAGCCAACGAGCTTTTTCCTCACCTCACTCTTTCGGAGCTGGCATTCTTCCCGCTTCTGGAACAGTTGCCGCTCAGCATGATGCTGTTTGGCACGACCTTCGACGCAATCTCGCTTGCCAATCAAGTAGGTTGGGAAGAAGAAGCCCATGCAAGCATGCAACGTCGCATCCCGCAACAAGTGTGGGCTACGGTGCAAGGACTTGCCTATGTTCTAGACACGTACATCCCGGAGAACCAAGACAAGGGAATCCTGGAGTGCGATCCTTACTCGATTCTCGGCCTGACCGGCGTCAATAAAGGCGTCGAGCTGGTCGAGTTCACGGTAAAGATCAAGCGCATCGTGCAGCAGCTCGTGCCGCTTCTGATGTCAAACTCCCGCTTGTACGAAAAAGTCTGGACCAACAGTCCAGAATCTCTGCAAGTCGGATTCGGCAGAATCGCACGGGTGGCTCTCGAGAAGACGTGTGGGGAAGATGGCAAAGACGCTGCGAGCGTGAGCCTGTCAGCGGCCATCGACCTGCTTAACGCAGAGCAGAAGGTGCGCTTTAACAACGAACGCCAATGCTTAGAGCAAACCATCGTCCGGGCTTCGGTCTATGACCTGGCTCGCGACGTGATGCTCCGGGTGGACGAAGTCGTCAAACTCTGCGGGATTCTCAACCATGTGCCTTTGTGCCTGATGCAGGAACAGCCTTTCACGGGTTTTATTAAACCCTTTGGAGTATGTGTCAACTTCATCGCACCAGACGGCAAGATCATCGAAACTTGTCCGTTTAGCCCTGTGCACGGACGCGATGCAGTAGAGACACTGCATGCAGAATCACAGGACTCGGGGCGAGAAAACCGCACCATCGCATTCTTGTTCCGCGAACTGTTCATGTCGGTGCAGGGAAATGTGATGGATAAGGGCGTAGAGGACGTCCAGAATCTTTCACTGCTCGAAGCCACGGCTCTTCAGCTTTGGGTCGAGCGCCACGTCGTACTGCAACCGCTTCCTGCTTGGTCGCTGGTGCAAGTCCACGACTGGTCAAAAGACCTGCTCAGCTACACTGTCACTGGCAAGGATGTCGTTACTCGTCTGACCAGCAAGATCGGCGTTCAGGAAGCTCAGCAAATCGTCATGACGCTTTCTATTCCGGATGCGAAGCTCCTGGAGCGAGTGAAGCGGGTGGTCAAAGTTCAAAACGTCCATTCGCTCGCTGCGATGACCGAAGGCATGGCCATTGAAGGAACCTATGAGGCAGGGTCTGGGACCATTACCCTCATGGAATTCCTTGAGATGCTCTACGGGGATGTCACACCCATGAAAAAAGCAGTGCGTTCATTCACACTGCTCCATGAATGCGGTGAGGCAGTCTGGACGATGTTGCAAGAAAGCGATAAAGAGCAATGGAAGAAGGTCAGCTGGCCGCGGACGGCACGCAAGAAAGTGGAAAAGCATTTCCTCACTTTCTACGCCCATCACAAGGACGAGAAAGAGGATTTCTGTGACCACTTCGCAGCGTACATTCTGCACGGGCCTGAATTCCGAATGGCTACGGCCAGTGCCCGCCCGCTCAAACGGAAATACCGACTTCTACGCTCCATCATCGCGACTCTCACTGGCGTTTCATCTGAATTTCCTTGTTTTATCCCTTGGACGATCCGGGAGATTCAGGGTGCGCTTGAACAGGAAATCGAGCACATGGAGCTGAAGGACGCAATCGAACTGGAAGAAAAGAAAGCTGCCGATTCCTACCTGGATAACCAGGAACGCATCTTCGAAATTCGCAAGAGTTTCGAGCAGCTCGTCGCTCAGGATGAGCGAAAATCCAATGCGCAGGATGCTGAAGACCCGGACGACCGCAAGGCCGCCGAACAGGAAGAAGAGGATGAAGACGAGGAATACGAAAACCCGATCCAAGAGGAAGAGGGTTTAATCGAAGTCCATGAAATCCGAGCGAAAGTCACAGACGTGCTCGAATCAATCATGGATCCCGAAGAGCTTGAATTCAGGAGTTTGCGGCGCAAAGTCGTAGACTGCCTCCTCGATGGAGATTGGGAAGGCGTTGAGGATGCGCTCGATTTCCTCGATAAAGAGGACAAGGAAGAAACGATGGATCTTCTTTACGAGATCGATGCCGGCCCTCAAAGGCCATGTTAATAAACAAAGACCCCTGTTGGTTCACACTGACAGGGGTATTTTTTTTTATGCACTTGCAAGAGTGGGGAGGTTGTTTTGCCTATTGGTTGTAGTAGAATTAAGTTGTATTATTAACAATTTAAAATTTACAATTTGAAATTTGAAATCAATTTGAAATATTTCAATGACTAAATTTGAAAAAGAGCCGTCAAATTTTATTAGTTTTAAATTCAGTCATTTTAAATTTATTTTAAATTGTGTATACGGGCCTGCGCCCGCAATTTCAAATTTCAAATTCAATTTTATGTTTCAAGTAGACGTAAATTATGCGGCAATCGTGATTGCCGCGGCGGCCAATATGGCACTGGGCTTTTTGTGGTATGGTCCCAGACCCCACAATCCAAATACGCTTATTTCGCGTTGTCAGCAATTTTCTAAAATTACAAGGCGTAGCGAGGAAGCTGTAATCCCTGTATTACGCTGACGAAGCTATAACGCAGGAATTTTAGAAAATTGCCACAACCCTCCGGGATAGGATTAATTTTGATAATACCTTTGTCGCTCCTACTCAAAGTATCGCAGAGGATACCTTTCGGGTGTCGCTTCGTGGTCTTATCAAAATTAATCACTATCGCGAACAAGCGTATTTGGATTGTGGGGTCAAATTTGGTAAGCAGTGGACAGGGATGATGGGTTGGACTCCCGAACAAATGGAAGCAGGGAAAGCAAAAATGAAAAAAGATGGGTGGAAAACCTATTTAATGGCGTTTATCGGGTCGCTCGTCATGGCCCTAGTGCTGGGTTATTTTTTAGTGTTTACCAGTTACTACCTTGATATTACGGGTATTAGCGCCGGCATGCAAACCGGATTTTTCGCCTGGCTTGGTTTTGTGGCTCCGGTAACGCTTGGCGCGGTGCTTTGGGAGGGAAGGCCTTGGAAATTATGGTTTTTAATGAACGGATATTATTTAGTTGCACTTTTAATTATGGGGTCTATCTTGGCGGCTTGGATGTAATATTTATTTAAAAAATGTTTTAAATAGAAAATCCCAAATCACAAATCACAAATCCCAAACAATACCAAAATCCTAATATCTAAATTTGAAAACGTATTTTTAATTTAGTATTTAGAAATTAGAATTTGTTTGTAATTTGTTGATTGTAATTTGTAATTTATAAGTTTATGGAAAATATGCAAAATATGGGCCAAGGTGCCAAAAATATGTGCAAATGCCCTCACCATAACGTGGTGCCGGTTTTGGTAGTTTTGTTTGGTTTGACGTTTCTTTTGCAGGCGCTTGGCGTGGTGAGCTGGTCGTTTGTCATGGTTGCTTGGCCGGTGCTGGTTATTGCGGCCGGACTTATGAAACTAGGAGAAAGATCGGGAATGTGCAAGTGTTGCTAAGGGCTTTAGTGTTGGGAGCGGCACCGCCCGCAGGCGGTGCCGATCTTTTCTTTTCACGAAAATCTGTTAACCTATAATAGTTCAGAGTATCACTTTCGCCCTTTGACAAAGGAGACCGTTATGGAAGTATTGGAAGTAGTGGTTAAAAAATTAGATCCTCGGAATATTTATTTTAGGCCTCTAAAGTTCATGGCCATGGCAACTATTGCCTCGGAAAGTTTTTCCGGAATGAGGCCCCAGGAAAAAGCATTGGAATGGATTCGCGCCAGTTTCTTGGCTTGGCCGCGGATGCAATATTTCGTGGCAGAATCATCAGGGATTGTCGTTGGATATATTTTATGGGTAGAAAAGGGCGGTTTTCGGGAAGAATCGGTATGGGAACTGGAGCAGATCGCGGTTTCTGAAAAATGTCGGGGGCAGAAAGTCGGCACCAAGATGATCTTGGAATCGCTTCAAGAGATCAAAAAGTATCTTTACCAAAGAGGTTCGTGGCTGAAATTGGTAGAAGTTACCACGGGAACTCATAATACTGCCCAAAGATTATACGAAGACACTTTGGGCGCCAAGCGCGAATGTGCCATCCGGGATTTATTCGGCGGCGATGAGGCAATTATGGTTGCGCGGTTTTCCAAGCCGTAACCATTCTTCTTTGCGGCCAAGCAAATGCATTAATGCATTTGCTTGGCCGCTTTTTAATTTTAAGATACCAGTCATTTCTTTTAGCAGCTTGCCATTTTTACAGAGAACTAAAAAAGGGGGGCTTGATAAACTTTAGCATGCCGATTGACTTACCACACAAAGATCTGTAAAGTACCTGTAGTTCGCCCAGGGTATATTTTATCTTGGCTTTAACAACTCAATCGTTCAAACAAAAAGTGGAGGGCTAGAATGTTGGACTATGTTCTGCGAATCCGTGACCTGATTCATGGCACCATTCTCTTTACTGAAAAGGAGATGTTGCTAATCAACCATCCGTTTTTCCAGCGCCTTCGGCAAATCAAGCAAAACGATGTGGCTTTCTACGTTTACCCATCAATGCACATTTCGCGATTTGAGCATGTGCTCGGAGTGTGCAGAATCGCAGGCATGATGGCAGAAACCCTTACCAAAAGCCCGAAGTGGGATGACTACAAGAGAGCTCTGAAAACAGAAACAGGACTAAGCAGAAGCGACGAGGGAATCAAGAGGGATTTCGTCCAGCTCTGTCGCTTCTACGCTCTGTTGCACGATATTGGACATTTTCCACTCAGCCACCTCTTCGAGCATGCCATGGAACAGTGGTTGGGTCCTGACTATTCCCAAAAGATAGTAGAATGGACTGGCTTCGAGGGATTTGAGAAGCCGCACGAAGCCTTCGGTGCCACACTCACCAGAAGGCTCATCAGAGACATTAAAATTCCCAAGGATATGGGGGATTGTTTGCTGAGGCTCATGGGAGAGAAAGATCTGCCACAAAGCAATCCGCTTCACATCGCAAAATCGGTTATCGATGCTGAAATCGACGCCGATCGGATTGATTTTGTTCAGCGGGACGGTCTAGCTGCGGGAGGAGAATACGGCAACTACGATGTCAGACGGCTGTGTGATTCGGTCTTCATAGAGCAGCTGGGCGACAATTGGTTAATTGCCTTCTCGGAAAAGGCAATCACATCCATGGAAGCTCTTCTGCACGACAGGTACCGGACTTACACGTGGGTGCAGTTCCACCACAAAACGGTGGAAATGAAAGCTCTGGTACGGTTTCTGATTCAAAACCTACTGGAAGTCGGACTGGTGACCAAGGAGCATTTCAACTTCGAGAATGCAAAGGAGTTCTCGCTCAAAGACGACGTCTGGCTCTGGAGCATGATGAGAGGCATGAAAAGCGATGACAAGTTTGTGAAGATGGTACAGGGGGCCGTCTTCTACCGTGAAAAGAAGTACGTGCTCAATCTCTGGAAGACCAGGCCAGACTATCATCGTTTACAGGACTGGGTAGCCGCCGCAACATTGAATCCTTCGGCCAAAGTGGAGGCAACAGATCAGTATGCTATCCACCTAAACAAAGAAATGAAGAAGGCGAATGTAATGGCTCTGGTATTTGACTTTGGTTTTTTCAAGCCGGTGGAAAGTGATCCTAGGAAACCGGAAAAACATACTCGCCTTTATTCAGAGCCGAAGAAACGGCTAACCGGAGAAACGTTGCTCCAAGCGTCAAAGCTGGTAGCACATCTTCCTGTAATACGGTCTCACGAGCCACAGTACTTCGTGATCCTTGTAGGTCATAACGCACGGATGAGGTCGAAAAGACTAGAACAGCGGTGGATCGATTCGACATCCTACTGGATTGATAACCCTCCTTCACCCACCTTGTTTCCGTAGGCAAGATGTAGTAGCGTTAACTCACGGCGGATTTGCTTCTATAACCTTGAAAGGAGAAAGCCATGGCTGTTAAGTCAAAGAAAGCCAGCAGAAAAAATCTTCTCGAAAAGTACGGCTATGTCGGCTCTTTCCGAGAAGGTCTGGCCGCGGTTTTAGATGGGATTGGAGAGGGTGTTCATTTCCACATCCTTCCCAATGGCAAGCCGGCCTATGAGGAAAGATACGAATGTGCCCTTGACTTTTATGAGGGTCTAGCCGTAGCTAAAAAAGACGGCAAGTACTTCCACATCCTTCCCAATGGCAAGCCGGCCTATGAAGAAAGATACGATTTCGTCTGTAACTTCTACAATGGCTTGGCGGCGGTTAAGAAAGGTGACCAGTACTTCCACATCCTTCCCAATGGCAAGCCGGCCTATGAGGAAAGATACGAGGAAGTCTGCGGTTTTAGGAATGGCTTAGGGTGGGCCAGAAAAGACGGCAAGTACTTCCACATCCTTCCCAATGGCAAGCCGGCCTATGAGGAAAGATACGACCGTGTTGGTCCTTTCAAAAAAGGACGGGCTTGGGTCAAAAAAGGCGACGAGTGTTTCTTCATACTCCCTAATGGCGAAAGGGTGGATAACTAACGCGTCGATTTCTCGAGTCGAAAAGTACGCTACCTAGTTTTAGTTCTTTGAAATCAAAAAGCAGCGTCAGTATGCTGCATTGCCCAAGCGAAGCTAACCACTTCGCTTTTTTCTAGAACTTGCATCACCCTTTTGCCTCAAATCCCGGATATAAATGTTTTTTTTCTCACTCTATTCTGGTTCTGATGCTGCATGGGACTTTTTTTTCTTTACAGAATTGGTATAATCCAAAGTATATGCAACAAGATCCATACATCCGTCCCAATTGGGATGAATATTTTTTAAATTTATTGGAGCCGATCGGTGCCCGTGCCACCTGTAATAGGGGGAGGAGTGGGTCGGTCATTGTCAGTCCGGATCATACTATTTTAGCCACCGGATACGTCGGTTCGCCTCCCGGCCAACCCCATTGCGATGAGGTGGGGCATTTAATGAAAACCGTCACTCATGAAGATGGGCATCAGAGCCAGCATTGCATGCGGACCTTGCATGCCGAAGAAAATGCCATATTGCAGGCCGCCAAAGAAGGCATAAAAATTGAAGGAGCCACCATATATTCTAAAATGGTTCCGTGCTATAATTGCGCCATGAGGATTTGTCGCGTTGGCTTGAGGCGGCTGGTGGCCAAAAAGCGATACCATGCCGACGGCTCTTCAATAGAGCTTTTTAAATCCGCCGGCGTGGAAGTATTTGTGCAAGACAACACGGTAGAGGAATACAAGCAGCAGTAGTTCGCTGTACGAACTATCGCGGAACTCCGCGGAAATTAACGCAGAATAACGCGGAAACGGAAAACGTTTTCAGCGTAATTCCGCGTAAGATTCCGCGTCGTTCCGCGAATTTTACGAAGTAAAATGATGCAAAAGAGAAAATCAAACCTCTACAAACCAAATTCGAAAGAACCTTTCAATGTCAGCCGTTCAAAAATCGACTTCTTTTTAGAATGCGCGCAGTGCTTTTGGCTTGATAGGCGATTGGGCATTACCCGGCCCGACATGCCCGGTTGGTCGCTCAACAGCGCCGTTGATTCGCTACTTAAAAACGAATTTGATGTCCTGCGCGAAAAAAAGCAACCCCACGCTTTAATGCTTCAGTATAATATTCATGCGGTGCCGTTTTCGCATCCGGATTTGGCGGTATGGCGCGATGATAATAATAAAAAAATCGGCGCATCGTTTTTTCATAAAGAGACCAATTTAAATATTTGCGGAATTGTGGATGATATTTGGCAAAACACTAAAACAGAGCAACTTCACATTGTTGACTATAAATCCACCAGCACCGATTACCCGATTTCGTTAGACAGCCAATATAAATTAGGGTATAAAAGACAAATGGAGGTGTACCAGTGGATTTTCAAACATCTGGGGTTTGACGTTTCAGAAACCGGATATTTTTTGTTTGCCAATGCCTATAAAAATCGCCCGGGGTTTCATGGCAAACTGGAATTTGAAACCACGATTATTCCTTATCAAGGAAACGATGCTTGGATTGATAAGACCGTTGTTGATATTAAAAAATGCCTGGACTCGGATAATATTCCCGAATCGGGGACTGACTGTCAGCATTGTGCTTACCGTAAATTGATCCAAAACGAATCATTAAAAACACAAATGAGTTTAATAAATTAAATCCTAAATACTAAACCCTAAATCCTAAACCGTTTTAGAATTTAGAAATTAGAATTTAGAATTTCTTTTGCGAGGCAAAAGCATTATGGATACAAAACTAAGAAACCTCATATTAATCATCGTGGCCGCGCTGGCGGTGGTTGGCGCTTTGCTGTATTTTTCATGGGTGTGGCAAAATCAGCCCGGAAAACTTGACCAATTGGCCCAGTGTATTAAAGACAAGGGGGCGGTGTTTTACGGCGCGTTTTGGTGTCCGCATTGCCAGAACGAAAAAAAATTATTTGGCAATTCTGCAAGATATTTACCCTATGTTGAATGTTCTACTCCCGATAGCAACGGCCAATTGAAAGTATGCGCTGATCAAAATATAAAAGTGTATCCCACGTGGAGGTTTGCCGACGGGTCTTCAGAAGAAGGGGAGTTAACCGTGCAACAGTTGGCGGATAAGACGGGGTGCGTGGTACCGCAGTAATGTAACCCCTCGCGCCTCTCGTCATTGCGAGGAATCCGCAGATGACGAAGCAATCTTTGTTTCAGTGTATTA
>MHOT01000019.1 GCA_001820175.1 Candidatus Staskawiczbacteria bacterium RIFCSPHIGHO2_02_FULL_42_22
GTTGCTTTCTTGGCTTAATAGGTTTTAATAGTTTCATATACCCCTATTATACCAAGAAATGAGCGTAAAATCAGTCGAATTATTCAACAAAGCCGCTTCAGATTATAAAAATAGAAAATATGATGTAGTCCCTTATGACTCGAAATGGAAAGATGGTTTTGTTAAGGAAACAGATATTTTAAAATCTATTTTTGGCAAAGATATGCTTTCGGTTGAGCATATTGGTAGCACTGCAATCCCAGAATTAGCAGGCAAACCAACAATTGATATCTTAATAAGATAATTTGAAAGAGCTTTTTAAAAAACAAAATGAAAAAACTGTGAAAAACCTTAATGCAACTTCTGTAGATAAAGATGGGCTTTATTATGACGCAATGGAATGTCTTGAAAGCGGCAAGAGTGGAGTCGAAAGGGCCGAAACATTATTACAAGAAGCATTAAACATAGATGCTGATTATGTTCAGACGCACATAGGATTTGCCCATATGTATGGCGCTAGTGGCAATAAGAAAAAAGCGGAGGAGGCGATTAAAGAAGCGTACGAAATGACTCTTAAAGCATTTCCTAAATGGCCCAGAAGATTAGAGTGGGGATTTTTAGAAAACCGCGCGTATTTAAGAGCATTGCAATACCGAGCTGATTTATATTGGGATGATGATGAAAATGATGAGGCTATAAAAATTTTCAGGCTATTGTTGAAACTCAATCCAAATGATAATCAAGGAGTAAGATATGAAATTGCCGGATTATATGCAGGGATCAATGGTAAAGAAGTTAGCCGTATGTTTGACGAAGGAAATATGAAACAAGATTGGAGTAAGTTACAGAAATTAGTAAAAGACCAAAATAATAAGCACCATTTCTGGAAAGAACCAAAGTATGATTAATTTACCTGCTATTCTGCAACACGCTATTCACAAGGAAGGTCGTAAATAGGCACGTAAACTAATATAAAGAGTGTTCTAAGCACAGAGGAGGATAAAAAGCATCTTTTTTGTGTGGGTATTGCATATTTTATATTATTATGGTATTATTTTTATCACATGTTTCCAAAACTACACTTATTAGGAGAAAGAACGTGAAAGCACATTACTACAAGGAAATGGGCGAGTCTCTTGAGCCAGGAGCCGTGTTCTACCTGTGCGTGGATGGCAAGGTGCACCTTGCCATTACAGATCACCAATGGGGAGAGGTGACGTGCCGAGTGGCAGGGGCCTGCGACAGCTCTTGCGTCAAGGAGATGAACCTCAAAGAGGGCCCGATGGAGGTCACTCTGAAAGGGCAATTGCTTGCCCTTGTCGAGCAGTTTCTCGCTTCGAATGGCAAAGAATGTGGGAACTGCGACACCGACTTTCGCAAGGTGATGGAGTTTACCAAGGTTAGGAGTCCCTTGCCGCTCCAAAATCACCAAAAAGCTCATTGAGGAAATATGAGCTCGCATCTATGGGGAGAGACAGAAAATCTCCCCATCACTTCTTAGTTCTGAAAAAGTTTCAGTATTAAGAAGTGAACTTTGACATGCGTTTCGGAAACGTTTTCCGACTCAATATAACTCCATGACATTTACCTAGAAAGGATACTAACATGGCTACGCCTAGCGTTTGGGGATGGTCAAAGGCAACGTTCTGCGAACACTGGAAAAGGATCATGTTCATCGCCTTCGTGACTGTCTTGTTGGCAGCCGCGAACGCAGCTTTTCCGTTGATTTGGCAAATACTGATCGACCAAGCAATCGGAGGCAGCGTGGATCAAGTGATCACGGCGGTGTTCGTCGTCCTGTTTATGGTTCGCGTGGTGCCGTTCGTGTATTTACTCAAAACGCGGTTTCTCAACCGCTATGAGTTCAATACGCGACTCCAGTTGTTCAAGCACGTACTCCGTTTGTCGGTTCCTTTCCACAAGGATAAGGAATCAACAAAGGTACTGCTCGAAGCCAACAAAGGCGTGAGTGCAGCGACTGGGTTACTGCGAATGTTTTTGCAAGGAGACATTATCGCAGACATTCCCGTGGCGGTGTTCGCCTTCTGGTACATCGGTGCCCACAGCATTGTTGCCCTGTTAGTTCTCGTTATTTTCCTCGTTGCATTCTGGATGCTAAGCTACTGGCTTGGTCAAAAGATTGCAAAGGTGGAAGAAGAGTACAACGAGGTGGACAATGAAGTTTCCGCCCGTGAACGTGAAGTCGTTCAGCAGATTGAAATGGTAAAGCTCCATTGCGCCGAGTCGCAAGAGGAGCGATGGTTTCGCGTTTCTGCACAGAAAGTCCTCGAACTGGACAACCGCAAGGTCGCTTACCACACATGGTTCCAACTCATGGCGAGTTTGGCCCATGTGCTACCATTCTGTATTGCATTGCTGATCTTCCTACCCGAAGTGACGAAAGGCACTTTGACGGTAGGCACACTGATTGCCCTGCAAATCTACGCAACGATGGCAGTGGGGCCAGTTGGTTACTTGGCGAGCATGTATCACGAAATCAAGGCCAATGCGGCCAAGATCAAGCCCGCCTTGCAACTCCTTGAGCAACAACCGACTGTGACAGAAAGTAATGCTCCAGTGGAAATGAAGCCACTGCGACACGAAATCTGTTTCAAGGACATCGCGTTCCAGTATCCGGGTGCTGACAAGCCAGTGCTATGTGGTATTTCGCTCACAGTCGCCGCAGGAGAAAAGGTGGCAGTGGTCGGAAAGACAGGGTCTGGCAAGACGACTCTGGCACGGTTGCTAGTACGCTTCTATGATCCAGATCACGGACTCGTCACCATGGACGGAACCGATCTGCGCCAGTTGAGTTTTGACTCGTTGTACCGACAGATCAGCTACGTTACCCAAGAGGTGCCGATATTCAGTGGTACGATTGGAGAGAACGTCCGCTACGGATTGCCCGACTGCGGAAACGACCATGTGATGGTCGCATGCGTCAACGCTTCTGCCGACTTCGCGTTCCAGCAGAAGCAGGGACTCCAAACCCTTGTCGGTGAACTAGGAGAAAAGCTTTCTGGTGGCGAGCGGCAACGCTTGGCACTGGCTCGCATTTTCCTGCGACACCCCTCGGTTTTGATTCTTGACGAGGCAACCTCCGCGCTCGATCAGATGACCGAGCGAGAAGTACAGACAGCATTTGATCGTCTGTTGCAAATGAATGGTGGCACCACGATGGTTGTCATTGCTCATCGCATCACGACGGTCAAAAATGCTGATCGCATTTTTGTCATGGACAAGGGTCGCATTGAAGACTATGGCACTCACGAGGAGTTGCTGGGTCGGTGCAACCTTTATCAAGAACTCTGTCGCGGAATGACGGAGTAGTAGTTCAAATAAAGTCCCAGTGGAATGGATTTCCCTGGGGCTTATTTTTTTCAGCGAATTTACTTTTTGATATTTTAGCGGTAGGATTAATCTACAATTTTGATATAGAATGTAATGAAAGTTAATTTAGAACGTCAATAGTATTGACAATGATATATCGCATATGATATATAAGAAAGAAGAGGAATATAAAGTTAAATTCTATGAAGATGCTAAAACTGGGCGCAGCCCTGTCTTGGACTATATTGCTCATTTATCCGACAAAGAAGAAACTAAAGTTTTTAAATATATCAATTACTTAAAAATTAATAGGGGAGTTTTAGATGAACCATATTCAAAACATATTAAGGGAAAAATCAGGGAGCTACGAGTTGATTTTTCGAATAATCGGCATCGGATATTTTATTTTACTTTTATAAATAAGAATATTATCTTTCTCCACGCATTTCTAAAGAAAACTCAAAAAACTCCGCCAGAAGAAATAAAAAAAGCAGAAAATAATTATTATAACGTTATTAATGACTATGAAAAACATAAACAAAAATAAATACATTTCCGATTTTGATTTCGATAAATATCTTAAAGAGCAGCTTAAAGACCTAGTCTTTAAAAAGCACTACGATTATTACGGTAAGCAATTGGAAATTGCTTATCAGATTTTGCAATTGCGTAAAAAGAAGCACATGTCTCAAGCTAAGCTAGCAAAAAAGATAGGCACCAAGCAAAGCAATGTCGCCAGAATGGAAGCAGGAAACCAAAACTTTTCTATTGATACCCTTCAAAAATTGGCAGGAGCCCTTGGTACTGATTTAAAGATAGTGTTCTCGAATTAGGAAATAATTTACCTGCTATTCTGGAACACGCTATTCATAAAGAAGGTCGCAAGTAGGCGGGTTACAAAATATGGGAAGCGTAGTGTAATAAAGAGGTTGTTCGGGAGAACGGCCTCTTTTAGGTTAAGACGAAGATAATTGACAATGTAAGTAAAAAGTGTAAAGTATAGCCAGTGTAGATTCTATAAAACACTAACAAGAGGAGTACTTTGACATGAAAAAAGTGAACGTTTACGAGTTGCCGCTCGCTTTCAATATCTGTGATCAGATGTTGCGCGAGGTGGAACGGATTCCTCACTGGAGTATGGCTCATGTGATAATGAATCCAAAGGCGGAATCGCTCCCGCATCACCACCAAGCAATGAGAGAGGCGTACGTCATCACTCGTGGCACAGGCCACCTGATAGTGGGGGGTCATAATTACCTCGTTCAGGCGGGGGATGCAATGGTCATCGACCATCATATTACTCACGGACTCGTCAACTCCAGTGCTGCCAGTTTGGAGCACCTCGTCTTAGCTTGGCCACCGTTTGATCCCGCGGACGTCCACGTTAACCGCGACTACGAGGGACATAAAGGATTTGATCGTGTTTTCCCACAGCCGGAACCAGTAGAATGCTTTGATGGCGCCAAAATTATTGCCTACGAATTCGGCGACATTGCCAGTGTGGCGTTCGGTTGGGTCATCAATGATCCGAGGCGTCACAAGCCGGCACATTATCACAAGAAAACCATCGAATGGATTTTCGTGGTTGAGGGCGAGGGTTCTTTGGAGCTCAATGGCGAAAGCCACAACATTCGATCCGGTGACTGGATCCGCGTGGAGCCGGACGAATACCATGCTCTGCGAAATCGCAAAGATCAGCACATGGTTGTGGTGTGCGTATGCAATCCGTGTTTTTGCATGGACGACGTGCACTATCGATAAAAATAAAACAAATCTCCGGCAAGAGAAATCTTCGCCGGGGCATTTTTTTAGACCGTGAATCACGGAATGGTTTCTCTGGATTTTCTTCAATTTTTGAGATAGAAATTTGATAGAATTTTTTATCGTAGCCAAGGGCTACGGGAAAAAATTATAGCGAATTTGTAGCCAAAAATTGAAGAAAAGACAAGAAAAACTGTTTAAAATGTCCATTTCGTAATTCACGGTCTTTAAGCATTTCAAAGATGCTTTTTTGTTTGCATTTTTACTTCAGAAGATACAGAATAAGGACAATTAAAATATTATACTACAAAGTACAATTACGGATATTTATTGCCCAGGATTAGTGCAGTGCATGGCGTGTTCATGCACAAACGACGCTCCAGACCTGGCGAATTTTACCGCGGTAAAATTGTGCCTAGGTCTCGGGGCAATACAGGGTTAATACCCTTTATTTAAGATTTGAGTGATATAATTTGAGAATAGTTAAAAATGAATTTTACGAAAAAACTTATTTTATTAACTTCCGTATTCTGCCTAGTAGCCCTAGGTGGAATTTTTGTTTTTCATCAAAATAAGTTGGTTATTAGTATAAGTGGCATAGCAGTGCCTCACCACGATTTGGTTGCCGCTAAAAGGGCTCAATTCTTTTCGGAGTTTGCTTCCCGCATTAAACAACCCAAAACTATTATTCTCATTTCGCCCAATCATTATTCCGCTGGGCAAGGAGATATTCAAACTACTGATCAGGACTGGGATTTGGACAAAGGCAAAATAATCTCAAACAAAGATGCTATTTCTTTTTTGGTTGAGAAAAAATTAGTTACCAATGAACCCGCAAGCTTTACTGATGAGCACGGCATTTATAATATTCTTGGAGATATTCATAATAATTTTCCTAACGCCACACTCATTCCACTTATTTTTAAAGAAGTTTCAGAGGAAGAGCTTAATAAACTTGAACAATCTCTTTTACAATCCTGCAAGGATTGCCTCATGATTGCCTCAGTTGATTTTTCACATTATCAACCAGCGGTTCTTGCCGATCTTCATGATGATTATTCTATCCGAGATCTGCAATTATTAGATACCAAAGATATTCTTGCCAATGCCGAAGTGGATTCTGGTCCAGCACTTGCGCTTTTGACGATGTGGGCAAAGGATCATAATACTATTCAGTTTACGCTGAAATCCCACACTAATTCAGGAATTATTTTCCAGAATCCCGATGCAGAAACCACAACCCATGTATTTGGCTGGTATGAAAGAGGGAATATAGTTGAGCCCGAAAAAAGTGTCAGTTTTCTTTTTGGAGGCGATATGATGTTTGACCGGGGAATTTACCATACTTTCAACGATAATTTCAACCAAGCATTTTCGAAGTTTGGCGAAAGGGTATTTTGGGGCACCGCTGCATCAGTTATCAATCTTGAAGGGGCGATTACTACCAAAAAAATAGAAGACAATATCCAGCCGGATAATCTTGATTTTGAGTTTTCACCAAAAATAATAAAAACCCTTTCTTTTTTACATATCAATACAGCAAGCTTGGCTAATAATCATAGCGACAATGCAGGGAGCGAAGGAATTACCATTACCCGTTCTTTATTGGGCGCCGCAGGCATACAGCCATTTGGCGGAGCCACTCAAAGCAGTGTTTTTCGCATTGCTCATATCACAGGAAACGGAATTTCCTTGGCGGTAATTGGAATGAATTTAACCTATCCAAACCAAGATGCAAACATATTAATTCCCATTATTGCCGAATTAAAAAAAGACCCGACGGTGCGCGTGATGATTATGCCTCATTGGGGAGAAGAGTATGAAAAAAAACACACATTAGCCCAAGAAAATACCGCGCACACCTGGATTGATGCCGGAGCAGATATGATTATTGGCAGTCATCCTCATGTTATTGAAGATGCGGAATTATATAAAGGCGCGCCTATTATTTATTCTTTGGGAAATTTATTGTTTGACCAAACATTCTCAAGGGCTACCCAAGAAGGCCTTTTAATTGGTGGAAAATTTACTACCGATGACTTAACTTTTTTTGGCTTGCCAGTGCAATCCATTAAATATCAGCCACAATTTATTAGGGGTGAAAGAAAAAAAGAAATCTTGAACTCACTGTATATTCCTTTTAAAAACTACGTTGTAGATTCTCCAGCCGGAGAAGTTGTTAAAATTAATAAATAATATACAATGAAATTATGGAACAAAATACGCAACAAAACGTAAATCAAAACATGCCACCAGTAGAGCCACGCAATATTTGGACCCCCAAATTAATTGCATTGATTGCGGGGCTTGTGATTATTATCGGAGCTACTATTTATGGTGCTGTTTGGTATATGCAGAAAAACCAAGCAACTCCAAATAACCTACCCAATACTGAAAATAATTACCCTATAAATCAGGGGAATTATAATCCCCTAAAAGAAGGTGCCTATTTTGCTCCACCAGCACCCCCAACTTTAAGTGAATATTCAGTTCCGGTGCCAAATACCACGGTCCAGTGGAATAGTGACCCCAAGTTACTTACAGATTTAAAAATAGTACTTGGCTACCAAGATGATTATAATGGGGATTCTAGTCTCACTTATAGCGGTGGAGATATTAATTACTATGACATGGGAATGCATGGGAGTAATAAAATCATTCTTACCGTGGCTCCGGCAATGGATCCAGGCGGACCGACGCTTTTGTTTTTTGAAAAAACTTCTGATGGTAAATATATTTTCATGTCAAAAATGTATAACTATGGAGTATATGGAAATGGGAGTTCTGCTGGATATTTACTTTCTCCTATTATTTCATCAGCAGATACCACGACATATTACAATGGCATTATAGGACCGGCCAACTTAATCTGGAAAGGCCTTGCATTGGAGCAACCATATCTTTACCCCTCCGATCTTTTCAGGAATTATTTAAATGAAGAAAGAGTTGCTGACGTTCTTACTATTAAAAAGGTAGACACATTAGCAGAAGGTGATCTGTATCTTTACCAGCAAGCATATTATCCCTCCGGCACCAATCAGCCAGATACTACCCAGAAGTTTTACGTAAGACGCTACATATTAAAACTAAAGAGCGGGCTCTATACCACTTACAATAGCCGTTATACTTTCTTTAGCGATAATTCAGTGCCAAATATTACTTGGCTTGATGGTACAAAAAATCAAGATACTTATCGTATGGAGGCCAGCTTAGGTGGTTGTGGAAACCCGGGCGCTTATGTGGTTTCCGCCAGTGATGTCTCGGGTTTAGTTAAAGTGTCCGGTACAACCCCTGACGGACAATCAATTTATGAATTCACTGATAAAAATAATCCGACTGAAAAGTTTTTTTACGATTTAATGCAAGGGCAGATATATGACTACAATACTGGGAATTCCGCTACTATTTCTTACCAAGAGTGGGCAAGTCATCACCCTGTTGTGTTTTATAAGAACGCCCTAGGAGAACATGCTATTTTTACCAATAACAAATATGGTATGGCAGCAGAATGTGGTAAGCCGGTAATTTATTTGTATCCAATCAAGCCAATTAATGTAACAGTTAAAGTAGGTGCGAATATTACCGTATCAGAACCCGAATATAATAATGGTTGGCAGGTTTTAGCAAACCCAGATGGAACTCTAAAAACTGGTGATGGTAATACCTATGAGTCACTTTTTTGGGAAGGAATTGGGTACGGTGTGTATCCATCAATTACAGAGGGTTTCGTAGTGGCACAATCAGAATTACAATCAACAATAGTATTACAACTTAAACAACTCGGTCTAAACGATAAGGAATCCGCCGACTTTTTGGAATTCTGGTTACCAAAAATGCCAAATACGCCATATGTCAGATTAACGTGGTTTACCGCCTCGCAACTTGACCAGTTGGCTCCATTAGTAGTGTGGCCACGACCAGATACTACTATAAGAATATTTCTTGATTTCCAAGGGTTAGAAAAACAGATACCACTACCGCAACAACATCTTACCGCATTATCACGTAATGGATTTACGATGGTGGAGTGGGGAGGATTGCTGAGGAAATAGTGCCACTATGTGGACATAAAGCTCATAAATTAAGAGATAAAAAGGTCGCTTCTATACATATTAAATATTAAATTGAGGTAATTAATTATGGAAAACGTAAATTGCAAAAAGTGTGGTATGCCGGCCGATGCTCCAATGGCATATAAGTGCGATGTGTGCCAAGCCGAATCAGCGGCACATGACCCAAGCCATGGCTGCGGCGAAGAGCATTGTGTAGTAAAGTGTTCTGGCTGCAAAAAAGCCGAAACCCAGTGCGCTTGCTAGCTCCAACAAAAAATTCCGTCGAAATAACGGAATTTTTTGTTGGTTTAATTTTTCTTTTGCATTGGCTATTGACAATACCCCCTAGGGGGTATATATTGGAAGTATGAACCATGTAAAAAATAAAACTAGCGTCATGCGGCGGCTTAAATTAATTGAAGGCCAGGTTCGCGGGCTTCAAAAGCTGGTTGGTAACGGCACTTATTGTATTGATGTAATTACCCAAACCTCTGCGGTAAAGCAAGGATTATCTAATGTTGAGGACCTGCTGCTTGAAAACCATTTGGCCACCTGTATTATCAATCAAATAACATCGGGAAAAACCCAAAAAGCCAAACAGGAAATTTTAAAAGTGTATAAACTTAAAAGGAAGTAATATGAATACTCAAACCTACCAAGTAAGGGGGATGCATTGTGCTTCGTGCTCGGCCATTATAGAAAAAACCCTCAAAAAAGTGGATGGTGTTCAAAGTGTGGATGCAAATTTTGGCACTGAAGCGGTCAAGGTTGCTTTTGATGCCGCCAAAACCAATCCCCAAGAACTTTCAAAAAAAATTGAGCCATTGGGATATTCGTTCATAGTTCCCACGCGTACAAATCATGGCGCTTCCACTCAGCGGACCTATCGCCGAGCTCAGCTCGGCGGCCAAACGGCAGACATTTCGGCTTCGCTCAGTGCGAGTCAAATGGGCATGAGTGAAGAGGAACACGCCGCGCACACGGGTATTGGCCAATCCAAGCAAGAAAAATTAGCTGAAGTGGTTGACATGAAGATGAAAATTATCATGGTCATGCCCTTGGCCGCCTTTAGTATTTTTTTGATGGCGTGGGAAACATTGGCTACTGTTGGCCTGATGCCAAAAATGTCAGAAGTGCTCTTTGAGTTTTTCCATCACCTTTTGCCAATATTTGCCACGGCCACGTTTTTTGTCGCCGGTAAACCGTATCTCTTAGGTTTTTACCGCTTCTTGCGTTACGGCAAAGCCAACATGGATAGCCTTATTGGCATTGGCACCTCTGCTGCGTTTTTATACAGTTTCATCGTCACAGCATTTGAAGAACCATTGCGCCCATTCTTAAACGTTGAGAATGTCTATTATGATGTAACTATCGTTGTCATTGCATTTATTACCTTGGGTAAATACCTGGAAGCCAAAGCAAAAATAAAAACCGGCGATGCCATAGAAAAATTACTTAATCTGCAAGCCAAGACAGCAATTGTCATTAAAGATGGTAAAGAGCAGGAGATTTCTATCAATCAGGTTGTACATGGAGATCAGATCGTAGTAAAACCCGGTACTCGTATTCCGGTGGACGGAACGGTATTTGACGGTTCGTCATTTGTCGACGAGTCTATGGTTACCGGTGAGTCTATGCCTACTGAGAAAGATACCGGGGATACGGTCGTTGCCGGAACGATCAACACTACAGGATCATTCACGTTCAAGGCAACAAAGGTTGGATCTGAAACACTGCTTGCCCACATTATTAAAATGGTGGAAGAAGCACAGGGAAGCCGCGCCCCCATCCAAAAACTGGCCGATAAAATTTCATCCGTGTTTGTGCCAATTGTCATTGTTCTTGCTTTCCTCTCGCTTGGCGCGTGGCTGGTTATTGGCACTGCGTATTTTGGCTTTGCGCAGGCACTTTCGTATGCGCTGGTCTCATTTGTGGGAATTTTAGTCATTGCTTGTCCCTGTGCTCTGGGGCTTGCCACTCCCACGGCCATTATTGTTGGAGTTGGAAAGGGGGCGAAGGAAGGTATTTTGATTAAAGATGCCACGACCCTGGAAAAACTCCATAAGGTCAATATCGTGGTGGTTGATAAGACCGGAACAATCACCAAAGGAAAGCCCCAAATCGTACATATACAAAACACCGCCGACCTTTCTGATGAGAAAATTATTTCTTTATTGGCTGCCCTGGAGAATAAATCCGAACACCCAATCGCCCATGCCGTTTTAGAATATGCAAAAGCAAAGGGTATTTCTTTTTTGCCGGTTTCTAACTTTGAAATCATTAAGGGCAAAGGACTTAAGGCCGTCATAGAAAATGTTGAATACTTTGCCGGAAATACTAAATTAATATCCGATCTCAAATTATCTTTTGATTTAAAAAGGATCGAATTGGAAACTCTACAAGGAAAAACGCCCGTCATTCTCGCTACCAGTCAAAAAGTGTTGGGTGTGGTCATGGTGGCTGACGCAATCAAGCCCGAGGCAAAAGAAGCAGTCAAAAATCTCCATAAACTAGGGATCAAGACCGTTATGCTTACGGGTGACCATAAAAACACCGCGTTTGCTATTGCCAGGGAAGTAGGAATTGATGATGTGGTGGCCGAGGTGCTTCCCGATGAAAAACTTACCAAAATAAAAGAGTTGCAGCTTCAAGGTCATATTGTCGCAATGGCCGGTGATGGTATTAATGATGCTCCGGCTCTAGCCCAGGCCGATGTTGGTATTGCCATGGCTACTGGTACGGATGTGGCCATTGAAACCGCGGGAATTACCTTGCTTGGCGGCGATATTTCAAAATTGGTCAAGGCCATTCGTCTTTCAAGGATTACCATGCGTGGCATCAAACAAAATTTGTTTTGGGCTTTTATTTATAATATTATTGGTATTCCACTGGCCGGGGGTTTATTTTTCCCCATTTTCGGCTGGCTATTAAACCCTATTTTTGCGGGACTGGCCATGGCATTCTCAAGCGTATCAGTGGTCGGAAATTCGTTAAGGTTAAAGGCAAAGAAAATATAATAGTGATCCGAATGATCCGAATTAGCATCCGAATGTTCCGAATCACGTTACTGTATTAGGATCATTCGGATGATATTCGTAAATTAGGATCGCTGATGAAATGAAAACATACACATTCCACGTCAACGGCATGCACTGCAACGCGTGTGTGGTGCTGACCGAAAGCGAGCTAAATGATGTGCCAGAAGTATCGAAAGCAAAATCATCGCTTGTAAATCATAGCGTCCAAGTAACCGGCGAATTTGGCGATAAAGAACCAGAACACATTGCGCGCGACTTGAGCGAAGTATTAAAACCGCATGGCTACGCACTTTCTCTTGAAAAACAGAATCATTTGGCAAAATGGTCGGATTTTAAGTTGGCATTTCCGATTGCCATCGGTTTTATTGCGTTATTTATTATGTTGCAGAAGATTGGCATCGTTAATTTGGTGACCGCATCAAGGGTTAGTTATGGCACAGCATTTGTCATTGGCCTTATTGCTTCTGTTTCTACCTGCATGGCGGTGGTGGGCGGCCTGGTGCTTTCCATGTCCGCCAATTTTGCCAAAGAGGGGGACAAAGTGCGTCCGCAGCTGCTATTTCATATTGGCCGACTGGCGTCATTTTTTGTGTTGGGGGGACTCATCGGCATGCTCGGGGCAGTGGTTCAATTCGGGCCCGCCGGCACCTTTTTTCTTAATATTACTATTGCCTTGGTGCTTCTTATATTGGGCATTAACCTGCTTGATATATTTCCCTTTGCAAAGAAGTTTCAGCCAACGATACCCGGTTTTATTGGAAAACAGGTGCACGGCCTTAAAAATATCAACCACACCCTTACTCCTTTGCTGGTCGGTGTTGCCACCTTTTTTTTGCCTTGCGGTTTTACCCAATCCATGCAACTGTATACCTTGACCACCGGAAATTTTGTAACCGGCGCATTAATTATGGGGGCATTTGCCATTGGAACCCTTCCGGTGCTTGCCCTTTTAAGTTTCAGTTCACTGGGCATTCATAAAAAGGCGCAAAGCGGGGTGTTTTTTAAAACTGCGGGCCTTGTTGTTATATTTTTCGGAATTTTTAATGCAATGAATGCACTGGCTGCCGTAGGAATTATTTCCCCTCTATTTAGCTTTTAATGCAAGGTTTATTAAAATTTGATAAAAAATATATTATTTATGAAAAAAAATATAATTGCTATATCTATTATTGTTGTCTGTGTCGTCATCTCTGGAATTTTCTTATTTTCCGATAATAACAAAGAGAATAGCGAAAACTCAACTGCAAGCAATATCAGCATTGTTGACGGTAAACAAATTATCACCATTAATGCCAAAGGTGGCTATTTGCCAAGAGTAACCGCGGCAAAAGCCGGTATTCCAACGGTAATTAATATGAAAACCCAAGGCACCTTTGATTGCTCGTCTTCGCTGACGATTCCGACTTTGAACTGGCGCAATAATCTTCCGCCGTCGGGGGAAACCTTAATCGATGTCCCAGCTCAAAACCCCGGCGCAACCTTGCAAGGCATTTGCTCTATGGGCATGTACAATTTTTCGATTAATTTTAATTAGGTTCCATAATATGAATCAAAAAATTATTTTAGCTCTAATAATCGGGGTGGTCGTTTTGGTGCTGGCAGGCGTGGCATGGATGTTATTTTTTAGTAATGCCCCTGTAAATAACGGCATCGGTCAAAATCCATCGAATGTTATTATCCAAGGTATTATTACCAAAGATACTCCGGGGGCCCGGCCCGGGGTATGGTATATAACGTATGAGGAGCCAGGTTCTCCGGCGTTGCGGAAAGAATTGGATGTAAGCGCTATTAATTTTACCAATAAGTATCTTTATAATGGTCAAACGGCTCGTGTTGAAGGATATGAAAGTAATAACGTGGTAAAAGTGACTACCTTGCAAATTCTTAATGTTTATAAAGATGATTTAATTTGGGCGGCTTCGCCTCTTCCTAATGATGTTTTGGTGAGTCCAATAATGGTTACGGGCCAGGCGCGAGGCAATTGGTTTTTTGAAGCCAGTTTCCCGGTCGCCTTACTTGATGCCAACGGAAAGGTGCTGGCCCAAGTTCCGGCGCAGGCCCAAAGCGAATGGATGACGACCGATTACGTGGGTTTTGGCGCTCTCTTGCCATTTTTAAAACCCGCCACTTCCACAGGAACGCTGGTTTTGCAAAAAGATAATCCGTCCGGATTGCCTGAGCATGCCGATGAGCTGCGCATCCCTGTCCGTTTTGAAACGGCCGAAAAAACGGTAACGTTATATTATTATAATGCCAATAACGATAAAGATGCTTCCGGCAACATTATGTGTTCCAGTCAAGGTTTGGTGGGGGTTGTGCGGCGCTTTCCAATTTCAACAACGCCGATTCAAGATGCCATAAAACTGTTATTGCAAGGGCAATTGACGGCAGTAGAAAAATCCCAAGGGATTTCCACCGAATACCCGTTGCCGGGCGTTTCATTAAAAAGCGCTAATTTAAAAGATGGGGTATTGACCCTGGAATTTTCAGATCCGCAAAACAAAACCGGCGGGGGATCGTGTCGGGTTGGAATTTTGTGGAAGCAAATAGAATCCACCGCCAAGCAATTTCCGGAAGTCAAAAGTGTTCGCTTTATTCCCGAGGAACTTTTTCAGCCGTAACATTATTTTTTTATTGCCGAGGGTTTAATACCCTTTATTATGCGACAAAAACCGCTTTTGCACAAAAACGGACGATCGTCCGTTTTTGTGCAAAAGCGGTTTTTTATAACAAATGTTTAAGCCATTGAACAGTAACCCCTCGCGCCTCCCACTCTCATGTGTCGTCATTGCGAGGAGCAGCGATCGCAATCGTGGACGACGCGGCAATCCAGTAAGAGTGATGCTAAGAAACTGTTTAATAAGTCCACATTTGGTCTAAAATTCTATTTTTCGGTTGCAAATTCGCTATAATTTTTCGGCTTACACCCTGTGCAAACCTCAAAATTCTATCAAAATTACGATTTCTAAAATACGATTGGTGCAAACCACCCTTTCCGCTTTCTATTTTTCGCTCGAAAAATAGAATTTTATCCTCAAAAGCGACTTATTAGACAGTTTCTAAGATTGTCCCGATGGCTTTGTGCCATCGAGGATCCTCGATCTCATCGGGACTTCGTCACCCGCGTGCGCCTCGCAATGACGGTGGGGGTGTGAGGGGGGTTACATTGAACATAATGCATAATTGACAGTCAGTGATTATTTTTATACAGTTTATGTGGTGTTCGATCTTTGACAACCAGTTTTTTTGAAAGGAAAAGTGCCGTATGACCAAACATTCTCCCATGCGAGCTGCAGTGCCGTTACTGCCAGGTCTGGAATTATTTTCCCGCGGAAAAGTGAGAGATACCTATGTGTTGCCCAATGGCAATTTGTTTTCCGTGGCAACCGACGGTATCAGCATTTTTGATTTTGTCCTCAATGGTTTGATTCCGGGCAAAGGCGTAATTCTTAACGCCATGAACCATTTCTGGTTAAAGTACCTTGAGTCCTTTGGAATTAAACATCATTTGGTTGCCGCAGGTAAAGACATTGACATGTTTTTGCCAAAAGCACTGCGAGGGGATCCCGATTTGCAATCGCGAGCTATTGTGATTCGCATGTTAACAATGGTTCCGGTGGAATTTATCGCAAGAGCATTGTTGGTTGGCTCAGGAGAAAGAAGTTACCAACAGTATTCTCATATTTGCGGACATAAACTTCCTTCGGGATTGCAAAGCGGAGATGCTCTTCCGTGTGTTATTGATACACCTACCAACAAAGCTTTGGTGGGTCATGATGAAAACCTGGTGGCTAGTGAAGTCAGGGAAAAGTATCACAAGCAAACATATTTGTTGCTTTATATCTTCCACCATGCTTCCCATTATGCAAAGGGGCGGGGTATTAAGTTGGTAGATACCAAACTTGAATTTGGCGAATGTGGCACGCTTGCTGATGAGGTGTTGACGCCGGATTCGAGTCGCTGGGCCGAATTTAGGGTTTGGGAAGAAGGAAGGAAAGTAGCAAGGGGAAGAAAGGCGCCGCCTTCTCTCGACAAACAGTATGTCAGGGAATGGGGCGCCGCTCAAGGAATTAATGAACTGGATCCGAAAAATCCCGACCATGTAGAAAAGGTGCATTCCATTCTCTTTCCTGATAAACTAGGGCGCGAAACCAATCAACTTTACCGCTACATTTTCTGGCGTTTGACCGGACAGCAAATTGAAGTGTATCTTCGGGATCACATGAACGTGCCGGTTTCCCGAAAAGAAAAAAATATTGCTGTTGTGTGCGGGAGTAAAAGTGATCTTACGGTGATTGAGGAGGTTCTTGACCGTACGCCTTATAAAATGTGGGAAAAGGTAGTTTTCCATATTATGAGCTGTCATCGCAATCCTGAAGAAATAAGAGAATACGCAAAAACGGGATGCGGTGGAGCCGATGTGGTCATTTGCGTGGGAGGCAAGGCATTTGCATTGCCTGGAGTATTGGATGCCCAGCTTCATGCTTTTGGTTTTGATATTCCAGTTGTTGGAGTAGTGCTTGGCGAGCCAAATAGCGAGGAGCTTCAGGCCGCAAAGATTTCTATTAAACAACTTCCGGGAGCCCATGTCATTATGGATGATATTTACGATGAGGTTTATACGGGCCTCGAAGGTTTTCTGGGGGCTGTTAACCGGGTGCAATACGGTGAATTGCCGCCGCCAAAAACCCGTGTTCAAAAACCCGTTCAAATGAACGTGTTTAAAAAAGATTATTAAGAAAAAGACCTAATCCCTTGCCGAGTGCCAGGGATTTTTTTTGTGACATTTTTTGGTCTTGGTGGGAAACAATTTTTTCCATCGTCATTGCGAGGAATCCACAGACGACGAAGCAATCTGGGTTCAATTTGAGATTGCCGCGCCGCGCCCCACGGGGCGCGGCTCGCAATGACAAAATAGGGGGTTACCAAACAGCACCACATTTTTTGACTAATTATTTTTTTGAAGTAACATGAGAATAGTGTTTTTAACCTGTTCTTTGACAACGGGGGTTTCCCATGCATCCGCGTTACGCGCACCCGCAAATTACTAATATCTGGTCTAGTGAAAACAAACTGAATCTATGGCAGGAAACGGAGCTGGCGGTTATTCGCGCCCGGGTTAATTTGGGCCAGTTGCCAAAAAGCGTATTTGAAAATATTTCTCGTTTATTAGGGGCAGAAAAAATTGATCTGGCTTGGTGGCAGCAAAAAGACAAGGAAGTGGGGCACGACCTCAACGCATTTTTGGAAGAACGTTTGCGGTATTTGCCCATTGAATTACAGCAACATTTTCACGACGGCATGACGTCGTACGATACCGAAGAATCGGCGTTTGTTACGATGCTTTCCCAATCACTATTTTTGTTTGAAGCGCCGCTTGAAGAATTGGTCAAGGTGTTGAAAACCATGGCTCTGCGCTACCGCTACACCATAATGATTGGCCGGACGCATGGCCAGGAGGCAGAACTTCAATCATTTGGTAAGCGTTGCCTTACGTGGCTGGTCGCTCTAAAAGAGGGTGTAAAAAATCTGACGCACGCCAAAGAAAACCTTAAGTATTCCAAACTTTCGGGTGCCATAGGAAACTATCACGGTATTAATGCGGCGACGGAAAAAGAAGCGCTGTGGCTATTGGGGTTTTTGCCATTTTATGGCACCACCCAAATTTTGCCGCGAGAACTGTATGTTCCCCTGGCGCAAGCGCTGACCCAAATCGTCATGACCATCAGTAAAATGGCGCTAGATATTCGCTTGGGAGCCCGAAGTGGCAGGCCTATTTACCAAGAACCATTTGGTAAAAAACAAAAGGGTTCTTCGGCCATGCCCGGCAAAAAAAATACCATTGCCACCGAGCAACTGGAGGGCATGGCTCGCATGGCAAAAGGGTATTGCCGCATGATTGAGGAAAATATCGTGACCTGGGAAGAGCGGGCCATCGAACAGTCGTGTGTGGAGCGAGTGGCCTGGCCAGATCTTTTCCATGCGGCTCTGCATTCAGTCAAAACCATCACCCGGGTTTTGGAAGGGTTGCAAGTGTACCCCGACAATATGATGCAAGAAATTATTGATTCGTGCGGCTGCTGGGCCGCCGGCCAAGCAAAAGAATTCTTACGCCATCAGGGTGCGCCCTACGGACTTTCCAGTGAAGATGCCTACCGGATTGTCCAGTCGGCGGCATTTAATGCGCGGGAACCAGTCGAGTGGCGGAAAAATATGAGAAAAGAAATTTGCGCTTCTTTTGAAAAAGCGGATTCTGAATTTTTCCATCGTCGAAGTCAAAAAGAGCCCACCTCGATACAGGACATTATTTCCAGATGTCTTCTTGTTGTTTCGTCTGAGTTAGCTGCAAGCCCGGAATGCATTAAAAGGTGGCACCAGTTATTGGAAAAGATTTTTTCAGGAAAACCTGATGTGCAGGATGCTTGGTGTCAAATTTTCAAACCTTCGCATTCGTTGCGTGGCGAAGCCATTTTGTACAAACAAATTTTGGGGTATGACTAACAATTACAACCCGTAAGCTCCACGCTTACGGGTTTTTTATTGCCGAGGATAGCGCAGATCATGCAAATCGCAATTTGCATGATCAAGCGACGCTCGAGGCCCAGCGAATTTCGCCGAAGCGAAATTGCGCCATTAGACCTGTCCCTAAATAAGGATTTACGCTGCAATTTGCAGTTTTGGCTGCAAAACCATAAAAACTCGTCGGCTTGCCCCTGGGCAAACCTCCTTGTTTTTCTGGTTTTTCGCTCAAAACTGCTTCATTTCGCTTATTAATCTTATTTAGGGACAGGTCTATTCTGTTATTATACGACAAAAACCGTTTTTGCACAAAAACGTACGATCGTACGTTTTTGTGCAAAAACGTCTTAAGGTAATACAGGGTTGCCCCCCCCGTGCTCGCTCCGGTTCCTTTCCTTGCCTCTCTATGGGCGGGGTGGGGTCCATGGCTTGTGACCATGGTTAATACCCTTTATTTGGAGTTTTTTGTTTTGACAGGATTATGGATTTTGGTTATCATGAGTGCATTAGGGGCGTGGTGAAATGGTATCATAAGGGTCTCCAAAACCCTTGGTCTGGGTTCGATTCCCAGCGCCCCTGCAAGCTTTGAATCATGAAGCCCTTTCGCAGGATTTTTCTAAATTTGGAGATAGAAATTTGATAGGGAGGTTGCAATGCTAAATCTGTTGGAAGGAGTCATTGAATTAGTTGTCGGGGGATTTGTCAGCGTCATCGTGATGATGCTCATTTGTCTCCTTGCTGCAATTCAGGTGGCTATCAATCAAATTGATCCACCACTGCAAAGCGCGTGTGACTGGTTTACGGACTTCTGTTGGAGGCGTGGCAATTGAGGCAGAATTATGGCACTGTTCGGAAACGTCTTCTTTCGTCATTGCGTCAAGTCGCGAGAATTATCCGCCGCAGCGGAAATTCCCGACTCAGGAGCCAGCAGGCGACGTGGCAATCTATGGTATGAGCGTATCCACCCTGGATTACCAACCACCTACAATTCGCTCGTGGCTAAAGGCCAAGGTATTTTATTTATTTTGGGCTCGCAATGACGACGAAAAAGAATGTTTCAAAACAGCGCCCAGAATTATGGACATATGCCGCAAAACTTGGGGTTATTTTTCGCGTAAAGATAACCCCCTTAAATTTGCAAAATTATTCTTTTTATAGTATCACTTAATTGTTACGGCGTTATTGTGGTATTATTAAAGAAATGAGTATGCATTTGTATGTTCAAACTTTTTTTTAAGATATTCAAAAATAAAAATAATGTAATTTCTATTAGTCGAACCGACATCAGCCAAGCTGAAATTATTGCTATCGGCCAAAAACTACAAAAAAATATAAAGAAATTATTTAAGGGATCTTTAGCCATTAGACAGGTGGATGCCGGTTCTGATAATGCCTGCGAACAAGAGCTGGTGGCGCTTTCCAATGCTTTCTATGATGTTGAGCGTTTCGGAATTCATTTTGTGGCATCGCCCAGGCATGCAGATATGCTTTTGGTAACGGGTCCGGTGACTAAAAATATGCAAGAAGCGCTCAAGAGAGCTTATGAAGCTACGCCCGGCCCAAAAATCGTAGTGGCAGTCGGTGATGATGCTATAGACGGTGGTATCTATAAAAATTCTTACGCGGTTTTAAATGGAGTCAATAATGTCATTCCGGTCAACTACCAAATACCGGGGGATCCGCCAAGCCCTAAGGCAATTCTTGTGGGGCTTTTACATATTCTTGAAACAATATAGAACAAACATTATCACTTTGCACTAAAGTCGCCTCAGGTTTGGCAATCTTGGGCGGCTTGGAACAAAAAATATGCGAGGCGTAGCCGAAGCTACGGCAAACATATTTTTTGTGAAAACTGCCCAAGATTGGCAAATCCGTTAAGAATTGGAGTGCAAAGTGATAATGTTTGTTCTATATAGAAGCATGATAGACGTTATTATTTCTCAAATAATATTTATAGCATCATTGCTGTGTTTTACCGTCGGGGGTATCGGAGCTTTGTTACTCAGAAAAAACGATGCGATCGCCAACATTTGGAGTAATTTTTTTGCAATATTGGCCTCCCTGTTCGGACTTTCGTTTGCGGCCCTCGCCGTTATGAGCGGAGGCGATACATCGTTTTCCATTGGTGCGTTTTCCCTGCCTTTCTTTTCATTATCATTCCATATCGATCAACTGTCCGCCTTTTTTATTTTTATTATTTCGCTAATTTCCCTTTTTTGCTCTGTGTACGCCATCGGGTACGTGAAGCATTTTTATAAAAAATACGATATTGGTGTTCTTGGGTTTTTTTACAATATGTTTATTTTGGGAATGCTTTTGGTGGCATCTTCTTCCAACTGGCTATTTTTCTTGGTTGCCTGGGAGATTATGTCCATTGCCTCATACTTCCTGGTGATCTACGATCGCCACGACCAAAATAATGTAAGGGCCGGGTTTTTGTATCTTATTATGACTCATGTTGGTACGGCTTTTATTATACTTGCCGCGTTATTGTTGTATAAATTCACCGGATCGTTTGATTTTGCTTCCATACAATCGGCTTCTTTGCTTATTCCCGCACCGATAAAGAATATTATTTTTATTTTCGCTATCATTGGTTTTGGCACAAAATCAGGTATTATTCCGTTTCACATCTGGTTGCCCGATGCTCACCCCGCCGCCCCATCGCATGTATCCGCGCTCATGTCCGGTGTGATGATTAAAACGGGCATTTACATGATGATAAGGATATTCCTTTACATGATTTGGCCGGTGCCAGTGTGGTGGGGACTTGCGTTGCTGGTATTGGGGTCGGTATCTTCTTTGCTGGGAGTACTGTATGCGCTCACGGAACACGACATCAAACGACTCTTGGCTTACCATAGCATTGAAAATATCGGCATTATCTTGCTGGGGCTTGGCAGTGCGCTGACTTTCTTGTCGCTTGGTATGCCCTCGCTGGCGCTTTTGGGTTTTACCGCAGCGCTTTTCCATACCTTAAACCATGCCATATTTAAATCATTGCTTTTCCTTGGCGCCGGTTCGGTGATCAGTCAGACCCATACGCGCAACATGGAAGAATATGGCGGACTTATCAAATATATGCCCTATACCGCACTATTTTTTCTCATCGGATCCATGGCCATATCGGCACTTCCTCCCTTTAACGGATTCTTCAGTGAATGGCTGACTTTCCAATCGCTTTTTGCAGGAATCACATTGTTATCGTTCTACGAAAAATGGATTTTCATCTTAGCGTCCGGTTCGCTGGCATTTACCGGAGGATTGGCGTTGGCATGTTTTGTGAAGGCCTTCGGAGCCACATTTTTGGCCCGTCCAAGGAGCAGTCACGTAAGCCACGCCAAAGAATCGTCCCTTTCTTTGCGCATTGGAATGGCCTCGCTGGCGCTATTATGTCTTTTACTGGGAATTGGCTCCGGGGTGATGACGGTGGTGCTGGAAGGTGTTGGAAAAAATATGGCTGTTTTCAAAAACGCCGCTTCGGTGGTTTCGTTGTCCGGCCAGCATATTGTTGTTGGCAAGAATTTTGCTTCCGTCTCTTTGCCTCTGCTCGCTCTATTTTTCATGGTCACTGGCGGCCTGGTAATATACATCACTAAGTTTATCATTAATAAGCATCAAAAAGTTGAGAATAATATAACCTGGGATTGTGGAACCGACTTAACGGAACGTATGGAAATAACGGCCACCGGATTTTCCCGTTCCATTATTCTCATTTTCCGGGGTATTTTACGGCCAAGCATCCAGCATGATATTCAATACCACGATGCCCAAAGCCGTTATTTGCCAAAGTCAAGAACCGTCATTTTAAAGGTGCATGACGTATATCGGTATTACTTTTACCAGCCGCTCCACTTAGCAGTTAATGCCGTGTCTTCACGAGTGAAAAATATCCAAAGCGGTAATACCAACGCCTACATCCTTTATATCTTTATCGCTTTAATAATCACCTTACTTTCAGTATTATGGAAATAGATATCATTGTTTGGATACTGCAAATCATATTAGTGCCAGTGACGGCACCGCTTTGCGTTGGTATTATAAGAAAGATAAAAGCCAAATTACAGAATCGCCGGGGTGCCGGCATATTTCAGCCGTATCGGGATCTATGGAAATTGTTTCATAAAGATGAAGTGATAAGCAAGGACGCTTCCTGGATTTTTAGATGCGCGCCCTATATTGTTTTTACCGTAACGATAGTGGTGGGAGCCAGTATTCCTCTTTTTGCATCGTATAGTGATGTCACCGGTTCAGGTAACCTGTTGGTCATCATCTACACGCTTGCCATTGGCACATTCTTTTTGGCGCTGGCGGGCATTGATATCGGTGGCGCATTTGGAGGGTTTGGTTCAAGCCGCGAAATGACCATGGCGGCGCTGGCAGAAGGAGGGTTTATTTTTTCGTTGCTAACCGTTGGGATTATCAGCGGTAGCACGGATCTGTTTGCAATCTCTCAAAATGGACTCATTCAACAAGGATACCTATTGCCCAGCACCCTGGCTTTTTTGGGGCTATGTATTGTATTGTTAGCTGAGACCGCTCGTTTTCCATTTGACAACCCGGCCACCCATTTGGAACTAACGATGATTCACGAAGCAATGATTTTGGAATATTCGGGGAAAAAACTGGCACTCATGGAATGGGCGTCCGCCAACAAACTCCTCATTTTTATTGCCCTGGCTTCAAATCTTTTTTTCCCATTCGGCCTGGCCCAGCATGCCGACAGCGGAGCTGTTTTGGTGGCCCTCGCGGTATTTGCGGTAAAAACCATTATTTTCTGTCTGGTAATCGCCCTGCTGGAATCGTTCATCGCCAAGTTCCGGTTTTTCCGCCTGCCCGATCTTTTAATGATTGCTTTTATTTTTAATGTGGTGGCAATTATTCTTATACATTAGAATCTATGAGTACCTTATTTTTACAATTTTTACTTCAAATTATTTTTTTAACCATTGTCTTTTTGCATATTACAAAAAAGAACCTTGATGCGATTTTTGCCTACGGAATTCAGTCCTTGGCAATTTTAATATTACTCATTAATTCGTTTTTTGAAACCGGCGACATTTCACTACTGTTCATTGCCCTATTGGTATGCATCGTCAAAGTTATTTTGGCGCCGGGCTTTTTTGCCCAATTAATTAAAAAAAACGAGTTAATATTTTCAGCCAGCACATATCTTAATATGCCCCTAACCTTAGTTGTTTTAGCCACACTGACCGCCATGGCCCATTCTTATCGGTTTTCTCCCATCACCAATATTATTCCTGCTAACGAAACACTGCTCTCATTGGCGCTTTCTACCATGTTTTTATCTCTTTTTTTAATCGTCAACCGCAAGGGAGCACTGTCGCAAATCATCGGCATCCTTTCGCTGGAAAACAGCATTGTGGCTTTTGCTATTTTTGCCGGACTGGAACAGTCGCTTGGTCTGCAAATCGGTATTTTGTTTGATATTTCCATTTGGCTTATTATTGCTACAGTGTTTATTTCAATGATTTACAAGCAATTCGGATCGCTCGACGTTACCGATATGAAAAAATTAAAAGAGTAACATTCAAAGAATATTATATGTATCAAACAGAATTACTATTTATTTTAATATCTCTCTTTGCTGCGGCATTGTTGTGTTTTTTGTCTCGAAACCGACGGCTCATTGAGGTATCTTCGCTGGTTGCCTCTGGTATTGCCCTCATGGAATCAGTTGCTATTTCCCTTCAAGTGGCGCATTTTGGAGCGAATGTATCTGGTTTTTTCTCCACAGATGCACTAGAAGCTGTAATCATGCTCATTATTGCAGTTGTTGGATTTACCTCAACCGTATATTCCATTGAGTACCTTCGCCGGGAGACCAGCAAAAATATTATTGGATTGTCAGGAGTAAGCCATCTGCGTTCAAGAGTCAGGGAATATTTTATTTTGTTGAATCTTTTCATGGCGATGATGTTTTTGGCTATTACGGTTTCCAGTCCGATATTTGCCTGGATTTTCATTGAAGCCACCACGCTTTCCACCGCATTTTTAATCAGTTTTTATAATAAACCATCTTCTATTGAGGGAGCATGGAAATACTTAATCATCAACTCCATTGGTATATTACTGGCATTTTTCGGAACATTGTTATTTTTCCCGGCCATGAATTCGGGTATCGGTAACGGACTTATCACCTGGCATTTACTTGCAACCAGTGCCGCTAATCTTGATCCGTTGGTTATTAAGGTGGCTTTTATTTTTATTTTTATAGGATATGGAACCAAAGTGGGATTCGCTCCGATGCACACCTGGAAACCCGATGCCTACAGCAGGGCACCGGCTCCTATTGGCGCGTTATTTTCGGGGGCTTTATTGCCGGTTGCTTTTGCCGTTATCTTGAAATTTAAAATGATAACTGATGCTACCGTGGGATCATTATTTAGCCAGAATTTATTTATTATTTTCGGGTTATTGTCGGTGGCCATTGCGGCAGCTATTATATTTGTTTCCAGAAACTACAAACGGCTTCTGGCTTATTCCAGCATTGAAAATGCGGGAATCATGGCCCTTGGTTTTGCCTTTGGCGGCCTGGGTATTTTTGCGGCCATGCTCCACATGGTATACCATTCTTTTATCAAATCGGCGCTTTTTTTCTCATCGGGAAACCTGCTTCTTGCATACCATTCTGCCAAAATCGCCAGCGTTAGGGGGGTGATTAATATTATTCCCGTTACAGCGGTACTTTTTTTAACCGGGTTTTTTGCCATAACCGGAGCACCGCCGTTTGGAATATTTTTCACTAAAATATTCATTCTTTCGGCCGGCATTAAAGAACACCCCTTTATCGTCGCCACGGTAGTATTGCTGGCGACCATCTTATTTATTGGATTTTTAAAGCACGCCAGCGCCATGGTTTTCGGGCAGCCCCCGGCCGATATTGTAAAAGAAAAAGAAGGTCTGTGGCTCATCATCCCACCCATTGCGCTTATGGCCCTTGCGTTATTGTTAAGTTTTTACATTCCGCCATTTTTATATACGTTGCTTAATAAGATTGCTTTGCATTATTAAGGCCCCTTCCATTACTAAATTGATATCTTACGCCCACTGCATCTTTGACTACAAGCACTATTCAATCGCAATATTCCTTGCCGTACCCAAGGTACGGCTCGAAATATTGCTCAATCATAGTGCCTGCATTCAAAGCGCATTGAACGTAATCTTATCAATTTATTAATGGAAGGGGCCTAAAAATAGTTATTATGACCATAGAAAATATACAACAGTATCTCCCTAAAAACGCAAAAGTTGAAATTTGCGACAACATCGCCTTTTTTGAGGTATCGGCTTTTGAGATTAAAGAAATTGCCGTTGATTTACAGGCCAAAGGCGCGATAATGAACCTCATTAGCGCCACCGATGAAGGGGGGGGGCAGGGAGGATTCAATATTTGGTATGTGTTTGGCCTTCCTAAAAAAAATATATTTATCATTCCCTTTATTCGATTGCAGCATACTACCGAATTCCCTTCATTGACTCCGGCTATCCATAGCGCCTGTAATTTCGAAAAAAAGATACACACCTTTTTCGGACTCACTCCCGTGGGCCACCCTGATTTAAGACCGATTCTCCTGCATGAAAACTGGCCCGTCGATGTATTCCCGTTAAGAAAAGATTTTGACTGGCAAACAAAAACCAAAGATGTGCAAAGGCCCTATTTATTTCAAAAAGTAGAGGGGGAGGGTGTTTACGAAATACCGGTCGGCCCGATTCATGCCGGCATCATAGAACCGGGGCATTTCAGGTTTAGTGTTGCCGGGGAAGAAATCCTGCTCCTGGAAGCAAAACTTGGCTTCGTTCACAAGGGTAGTGAAAAATTATTTGAGGTACTCGGTCTTGGCGACAAGGTACGTCTTTCAGAAAAAATCTCTGGAGACAGTTCGTTCAGCCATTCACTGGCCTTCTGTCAGGCCGTGGAGCAATTAAGCGGTGTTACAGTTCCGGAACGCGCCCTTTATTTGCGCGTCATCTATGCGGAACTGGAAAGATTGGCAAATCATTTCGGCGATATCGGCGCCATTATGATTGATACCGGTTTTAATTTTGGCGGCGCCAATGGGGCAAGATTACGGGAAATAATAATGCAAATAAATGAACGATTGACCGGAAGCCGGTTTTTACGCGGCGCAGGCGCCATCGGTGGGGTTTTAAAAGATATTAATGCAAAAGAAGCCGTGGCATTGGGCAGGCATCTTGAAAAAATACGGAAAGATTTTTTAGAAGTCATTGCAATTGCAGAAAATAGCACGTCGCTATTAAATCGCTTGACGGATACCGGTGTGCTTTTGGCAAAAACCGCTCAAGATTATGGGGCTCTAGGAGTTGCCGCTCGCGCCGTTGGTATTATCTTTGATGCGCGCGTTGATTTTCCTTATGCGGCTTACGCCAAATTAGATTTCAATACGGTTGAAACCGAATCAGACGGCGATGTGTATGGGCGATTTAAAGTTCGCATCAAGGAATCCTTTGCCTCAATAAACCTCATTAAAAACGCATTAACTAAGCTGCCAAAAGGACCGGTGCATGTAAACATAGAAAATGTAGTATTCAAAAAAAATGCCTTGGCCCTTGGTGTTGTTGAGGGATGGCGCGGCCAAATAATATATTTTATCACTACCGATGCATCGGGCAATATAAACAAGGTTACGCCCTGCGACCCGTCATTTTTAAATTGGCCCTTGGTTTCAGAAGTGGGTGCCGGCAATGTGGTGCCTGATTTCCCTTTAATTAATAAAAGTTTTAATTTATCCTACTCGGGAAACGATGTATAAGCAACGTCAGGGCTAGCTTGAATTTGAAATTTGAAATCAATTTGAAAAAATGAATTTGAAATGATTGAAAAGCGACGTTGTGTTTTCAAATTTAGTCATTTAAAAATTTAGTATTGATTTCAAATTGTAAATTTCAAATTTCAAATTTACAAATAATGACCATCGGCCAAGGTTTTAAAAAAAAACTCTTTAATGGAATATGCGTTTTTTTGGCGCTGATTTTTTTTGTGGCGTTATTTGAAATATATGCCCCTAAATCATTTTCCCAAAAACCGTCCGCTTTGTATGTGGTGCAAAAGGGGAGTGGAGGCAGTGCCATTGCGTCTGATTTGAAAGCCGCGGGCATGATAAAAAGCACTCTGTTTTTTAGGGCCTACGCGATTGTATCTGGAAGTTACACCCGACTGCAAGCGGGCACGTACGAAATTTCTCCTTACATGTCCATTGCCGCCATTATTAAAAAACTTGCTACCGGGGATGTGGCAAAAAATACCATTACCATTATTGAGGGGTGGGATAAACGGGATATTATTCAATACGCGGAAAGCAAAAATCTCTTTTTAGGGGAAGAATTTTTGGCGGTTTTTTCCAGGGATTTCAGTTCCGGTTTTTCGTTTTTAAGTGATAAACCAAGGGGATCGGATTTGGAAGGTTATATTTTTCCCGACACCTACCAACTAAAACTTGAGGCCGCTCCTGAGGAATTCATAAAAATTGCCCTGGCTAACTTTGATAAAAAATTAACCCAAGGGTTGCGCCAGGAGATTGCTGGTCAGGGCAAGACCATCTTTGGGGTAATTACCATGGCTTCCATGATTGAAAAAGAGGTCCAAAGTATGAGTGATAAAAAAATGGTGTCAGGTATTTTATGGAAACGCCTTGAGGCCGGTATGCCATTGCAGGTGGATGCAACCGTTAACTATGTCACTGGAAAAAATACCCGTAGCACCACCATAGTCGATACCGGTATTGATTCCCCGTACAATACCTATAAGTATTCGGGGCTGCCCAAGGGGCCTATTGGCAATCCCGGAATAGATAGCATCATAGCTGCCGTTTACCCGGCAGAAAATCCTTATTGGTATTATCTTTCAACAAAAGAAGGTAAAACTATTTTTAGTAAAACTCTGGAGGAACACAATGCCGCGGTGGCAAAGTACCTTAAATAGGTAACCCCCCACACCCCCCCCACCATCACTACCGATGTCATTCCCGACGCGCACGATCGGGAATCCAGGGTATCTTGTTTGAAAATCTTCTGGATCTCGCTTCAAAAGCCCGGGATGACAACGAGAGGCGTGAGGGGTTACTTAAATAGGTATTTACAAAACAAAATAAATGTACTAATATCTTAATCATGATTAACTTATCAGCAAATATACGAATTACCGTTGGCAAAAAGAACGCATCACTGAAAGCGGCTGGAAAGGTGCCGGCCGTGGTGTATGGACCTGGAGTCAAAAATGCTTCTTTGGAAATTGATGAAAAAGAATTTAAAAAAGTGTGGCTAAAGGCCGGGGAAAGCTCTTTGGTTGAACTTGTAATAGAAGGCGAAAAAGAGAAGCGGCCGGTATTAATTCACGAAATTCAAAGAAATCCGGTTTCCGACAAAATTATCCACGTCGATTTTTTCCAGGCCTCTCTAAAAGAAGAAGTAGAGGTTGCCATTCCTTTGGTTTTTGAAGGCGTATCTTTGGCCGAAAAGGACTTGGGCGGAACCCTCAATAAAAATATACTTGAAATTGAAGTAAAGGCCTTGCCTCAAAATTTACCCCACGAAATTAAGGTATCTATTGAATCGCTGAAGACCTTCGAAGACCATATTTTGGTAAAGGATTTGGTATTACCCTTGAATGTGACAGCATTAAAAAACCCTGACGAAATTGTGGCGTCAGTTTTGCCACCACAAAAAGTTGAGGAGGAGCTGGCAGCGGAAATTACTGAAAACGTTGAAGATGTGGCAAAGGTAGAGAAGGAGAAGAAGGAGGAAGAGGTAGTGCCGGAGATTAAAGAATAGGTAGTAATGCAACCCCGCAGGGGGTTGTTTTTTTGTGTGAAAAGAGGATAATGAAGACGTAATTTGAAATTTACAATTTGAAATTTGAAATCAATATTAAATGTTTTAATAATTAAATTTGAAAACGTCGTGTCGGGTTTCCATCATTTCAAATTCACTTTTTTCAAATTGATTTCAAATTTCAAATTGTAAATTTCAAATTAAAACCATGTTTTCTATTAAAAAAACCATCATTACAGGATTGTTTCTATTGGGCTTACCCCTTTTAATCCATGCTGAAGACCTAGCTTTAACTTGCAAGCAGCTTTCAGAAACTCAAGATAGCTGCCAAAGTTTAAGTTCATCGGAGTGCCGGTCATTGCTTGAAAAATGTGCTGCTTACTACGATGCGCAAAGCGCGGCCATTGCCCAGGATATTACCAAAACCAGCCAACAGAAAAATACCTTGCAAAACCAAATTTCTCTGCTTAGGAAAAAAATTACCGGCCTTGAATACCAAATCAACCAAGGGACCCTGATGGTAAAGGATTTAAATTCTCAAATTGGTGATACCCAGGATTCAATTAATAAAACCAGTCAAAAAATTAATGAATCAAAGGCCCAAATCGCCGCCATTTTGAGGTCGCTGTATGAAGAAGACCAAAAATCATCTTTTCAGATTTTGCTTGAAGGCAATATTACTCATTTTTTCAGCAACCTTACCTACCTGGAAAATTTAAATGCCAGGGTATCGGATCTTTTGCAAAGTACCACCAATTTAAAATCGTACCTGGAAAGCCAGGAGGCGAAAATGGATGCAGAACGAGGCCAGTTGCAAAAGACCATAAAAATCCAAAACCAGCAAAGGCAAGAAATTAATCAAAATAAAAAACAGCAGGAGACGTATTTAAATCTTACCGAGGCCCAGTACCAGCAGCAGCAGAAAGAAAAAGCAGCGGCAGATAAAAATGCAGCTTCTATTAAAGCTAGAATTTTTGATTTAATCGGTGTTTCCAAGGCGCCTAATTTTGGCCAGGCCTTGGAAATGGCAAAATATGTTTCCAGTATTACCGGTGTGCGGCCGGCATTCTTGCTGGCGGTATTAACCCAGGAGTCCAATTTGGGAAAAAATGTGGGTCAGTGTTATGTGACCGATTTTTCCACGGGCAATGGCACTAATTTGCAGGGAACTCCAAAGCAAAGGGTAATGAGCCCAAGAACGATCCCCAGCTTTATTGAATTAACCGCAGGGCTTGGAATGGAATCAGCAAAGACACCGGTTTCTTGTTGGATACCCCTTTATTCTGGTGGCGTGCCGTATGGTTGGGGAGGCGCCATGGGGCCGGCGCAGTTTATTGCTTCAACGTGGAATTTGTATAAAGGCAAGGTAGCTCAAATAACTGGCAGTTTAGCCAATCCGTGGAACATTAAAGATGCATTTTTAGCATCGGGATTATTACTAAAAGATAATGGAGCGTTAACCAGCGAAGCAACTGCTGCGGCTAAATATTATTGCGGCGGCAGTTATACCAGGAGCGAATGCCGATCGTACGCCAATTCGGTCCTGCGCTATGCCAGCCAGTACGAGGCGGATATTGCGGCCATCGGAGGGTAGGGGGAGCGCTCAGCAACGCACTAAAAGAACCCGGCATCGGCTCGCATAATCCGCCCACTGGCGGATGCGAGCCGTGCCTTTCTCTCGGCGCGACAATGCGCGCCTGCGAGGGGTTCTTTTAGTACGTTGCCCTCGCTTTAAGCGAATACAAGCCAGGCGCAGAATTTTACTGCTGCAAAATTGCCTGCGGGCCTGCGCCTGGAAAGGAAGGCGGATGAATTAAAAACACCGTAAATTTTGTGAATACAACATTTACGGTGTTTTTTGTATCCATGTTTTTTTGTAAACCAGTTGACATGAATTAATGTAAGTGATATACATTAATTACCATTTTTTGGAGGGGTTCTCCGACTCTTCCAGGTTGACGCCTCGCCTAGCGGGGGTTGTCAGCTCTTTTTCGGACAGCTAGGCCTCGGAGAGACGTTTCTCGGTCTTTCCAACGAGGAGCAACAGGGATAGTCCGGGTGCGGCCGACGCAATCCCGGGCGAATCCATCAGTCGGCTGCGGGAGGTTGAAGGGCAACCTTTGGCCTTCCGCAGATTCTTTGAATTCGTTAACGGAGGGTAATCTCGCATTCGCCATTCAGGGTATTAATACCCCCTGAACACCCAAGCGTGCCGGCGCGGTGAATTTTTTCCGGCCTCTTTACCATTCGATCGCAGCTGTATCAGACAGCGCGATCGCCGTTTGGAAGTTAGCGAGAATCTCGCCAAACGGTTTTGTTCTTTTGAGAATTGACAGGGAGCAGACCCAAATCTGCTTAGCGTGGGCGGTTTAAGGCGGACCGCCTATGGGCGAATTAGCGAATTGACCATATTCGCTTTAATCTCACTCAAACGCGAAGGGTCCCATTCTCACGGGATCTACCTGTCAATTTTTTCTCATAAAGCCGAGTCGAGATTTTCTTTAACGGGACCTCATTCTCCCGTTTTAGCAAAGTTTCCTCGGCTTCTTTTTTTTGGAAAAAATATGGTATAAATAAGTAGGGGTTATGGGGCGAATATGGGTCCTTCGCACTTTTCAAGGAGAAATCATGGGGCTGCTCATTAGTGGCTTTTGCGGCATATTTTTATTAATTGCCTTTCTGCTTTCTGTTGGTAGTAATAAAAGGCCCGCATATTGTGTGCACTGTTCTCATACTACGAGAAAATCCTCGTTTTTTGGCACCTGCAATCGCTGTAGGAAATGTATTTACTGTTGAAGCCGAATTGCGGCTACCCAAGAAATACTTGCTATATCTGGAGGGACGCCATGGCTTTTTTTCTTCAATTTTTGGTGTATAGTGTTTTGGTGACCGCCGTGGTTTTTTGGGTCACCTATGCCAAAAGTGAAGGCAAGACCTGCCGGCATTGCCGGCAGGTGATTGATACCAATAATGCTGGTATTTGCCAGCATTGCGGCCGATATATCGGCTAGTAGCGGTTGTCTTTCAACTGCGTTATGCTCGGAACCCCCATGTTTCGAGCTTTTATTATGTCCCGATTGTTCCAACAGAATGGGAACAATCGAGGATCCTCGTATAAATTTAATGTTATTCAATTTATCGGGACGACAAATTAACGCGTGTCATTGTTCCTATTTGATAACCCTCGTCATTGCGAGCCGCCCTGAGCCATAGCAAAGGGCGGCGTGGCAATCTCAAATTGAGTAGAGATTGCTTCGTCATCTACGCCTTCCTCGCAATGACGACTTGTTCGGTGAGCAGTTACTGGTAGGGGGCTTTACTTTTTAAATTTTTAGTTTATGATACCTATTGTGTACTTTGTCAATTTAACGTCTGTTACTTTTTAGTAGCGGGCCACTCTTTCAGGGAGCATCTCGTGAATCGAGAAGATATTCTGCAAAGGATCGCCTCGCAGATCGACGAGGTCAAAAAACTGGAACTGGCTCTTGGGAAGTTGAATTCAAAACGCAACCAGTTGTCTAAGGACTACGAGGAGAAAAAAAATCTTCTGGAGAGAATCTGTGGCGCATCCTGGGAGGATTTATGGAGTGCTATGGACGTGGCTCAAAAACCGGAGGATAGTTCCGATTCGGAGCCCAAAAAAGTTCCGGAACCCAAAAGGGCCCAAACCCAAAAGCCCCGGCAGTCAAAACGACTGTTGGTGGCAAAGGATTCGGTCGCCTACTGGATTCTGTCCGCCATCGACCACTACGAGCGCAACAATCCCGACTCGCGCACCGATGTCGAGTCCATCAAAATTTTCATCGATTCCACTAAACCCGATTTCCTGCCGCATCACAGTCCAAACTCGGTTGCGTGGACCGTCTATAATCTGACTCTTCGGAGGATGATTACTAGAACTCGCGGCCGTTCGGGCAAGAACAAAAAATCCCAGTATCATCTTACGGATCTAGGAAAACAGGCGCTTCTGGTCCATCAGCAAGGGGGTGAGCAATGAGTGACGATCCTCAAGTGGTAGCAGCTGCCAAGCTGCTACGCGACAAACTGAAGCTGACGATGGAACGCAAAAAAATAACATCGGTCAGCAAATTGGCCCGGTACCTCTGTGTACCCCGGCCAACGATTCAGGATTACTTTTCGGATAGTAACACCTCTCGGTTGCCCACCCCCAAGACCTTAAACAGGATACGAAGGCGGGCAAGTGAAATCACTGAAGAGGATGCCAGAATCATTGAAACTGGCTTCTCTCGCATGATTTCCCGAACACGGTCAGAAGGGGCTAAGACAAAAATAGAAGGACCTAAGGCCGGTCCGGATAATCGCCCGGCCCCATCTGTGCCTCCACCATTCGAACAATCTGCAGAGCCAGAAAGTTTGGCCCTGCAGCTGATTGCAATGATACTGGAAGATGCCGCTAAGGCAAGCTCCTTAAACCCCATAGCTCTTTTGAGTCAAGCGGGGTTGGGCAGATACAGTGTCGGAGACATGCCTTGGATCTTAACTAAAGACAATTTCCGGTGTTTTGATATTACGAAATGGACACCAGAAGAGCAGGGGCAATTTTTGGCCTATACCAACCTCGTGTTGGAACAAGCCAGAAAATGTATGCTGCTCTTGGCTCAATTCGAGCCGGGCCAGGTTCGGGATGAACTCGGTGAACGGTTAGCGCGTAACGCTGACCTCTTGTGGCAGACCTTCCGGGTTGCCACCCATGTGCTTCCAGGTGAGCTGATAAAAGATATCGACCTGGAACTCATGTGTAAGTCCCTCAATTCCAACCAGAAAGGATCGTGACCATGAAAAAGTCCAAGAAGTGTGCGACCTATGTGGCCGAACAGATCCGCCCGCAGTGCGATCACTTAACGTCTATCCAGCGATTGACCTGCGATATTGGCGGTCCATTCGGCCACCTGATCGAGGCCATCTGGAATTCCTACGAGCATGGTGAAGCCAAACACATTTGGATTATGGTGAATGGCCGGGGTTTAAGCTACGAAATCAGTATCGTTGACGATGGAAAAGGTATGAATGCCTACCGTCGCCAGCGTTCACTGAACTTGGCCATGACTGCGGAAGTCCAAGTCGGTCGGAATTACCAAGACCTAGGACTGAAGCGGCTGGCGGCTGACTTCAAACACGTCACGGTGCATACCGTAAACGTCGATGAAAAAGAGGCCGATCCGGATTCGTATCCCATGTGGACCATGGATTACGATTTCGATACCCTGTTCAGTATTCTTGCCGGTAAAACTGAAGGGACGATTGAAGCCAAGCCCTCTCCTCCGAATTTTTTGCAAATGGATTTGCCAGAGGGTTCAACGGGAACCAAGATTCACCTGAAGCAACCCCGCGAAGGCCGGCGGCATTTTACCGCCGAAAAAATTCGCAAGGATTTGCCGGATTGCTTGCCGCCGCAGGTTGCCGATCGGGTGTACGTGAACGGTTTGCCGCTTGAAAAGCGCCAGATCGTTGGAGAGCCCTTCAAGATGGTGATTGATGCCCATCCTCATTTGGGGCGGGTTGGCATTGATCTCTATGTTCCCACGACCAGGACCATGCGAGACCAGCTCAAGATAGGACCCTTTGAGGGCGTTTGCGACTGGCGAAAGTTCTATTCCCAGATCCCCGAGGAGGTGGTGGGCGAGAAGCTCAATATTCTTCTTGACGGGGTCTTTGGAACAATCTACGTTGAGGCCTTCAAGGGCTTTGTGACGGCGTCTCGTCAGGATTTCGAGGCCTCGTTATTTTCCAACTCCCTTTTGCTCAAATTCGTCGATTTCATGGAACGGGAAGTTTGCGATCCCCTCCAACAGCTTCTGGGGATGATTCAGCAGACCGAAGTCAATAAGCGTGATCAGCGCTTGTTGGATCAGTTAAGAAAGTATGCTGGAGCGCTCGGCGGCAAGGAAGATCGCGGGGTGGCCAAGCCCAGCATTCTGACCCTCGATACTTCGTTCATTGAAGTGCTGCCCAGCCAGTCCCGGCCGATTGAAATCAAGGTTGATAAATACGATCCTGATCTCAAGTTGGCATGGGAAATTTCAAGCTGCGGGGGTAGAACAGAGGTTTCTGCCGAGGGCCGTTCAGTCCGATACTGGCCTGGGGCCAAGGTAGGCGGATACGACCTGGTGTGCTACTACGTGGACGAGCCCAAGACCAGGGCGCGGGTCGAAATCTCAATAGTTTCAGAAAAAAAGCTCAGGATCCATCCCCAGCGGGTTACCGTCTATCCGGGGCGGACTAAGCGCCTGATGGCTGTCAATTGGGAGGACTGTTCGTCCGGAGCCGAAAACCTCCGGTGGCGAATCGACCCAAAAGAAGACAAGGAAGGTCGATTTATTTCAACCATCATGGACAGAAAGCGGGAATCGGAAACGGCCTGTGGCCCGGAAGCGGTCTATTGTGCCGGAAGTAAATTGGGCACCTATCGGGTCGAATTGTTCGACAAAAACAATCGGCGCGTAGTTGCTGTTTGTGATATCACGGTGGCCGAACCTCTTGAAAAGAAAGAAAGTGGCGGGCGCTCCCATGATGTTATCGTCATTGATGGGTCTCGTTACCACATTGACTTTGACCGCATGGCAACCTACCCCGGCCTCTCAAGGCTTTTCAGGGGGTCTCACCGAGATGTTGTGGAAATCAGGATCAACCGCCTTCACCCGGCGTGTAAGCACGCTGAAAGATGTCGCGGTGACGATGGGTTGCTGGAACTGGCGCTAAACCAGTTACTCATGCTCCACATCGAGGATCGCGCTCGCCTGACAGGAGAATCACTGTCTTCAACCGAAATTACTCGCCGGTTCGGTGATCTTTACCGGACCATGGTCGAGGAATACGAAAGACGTGATTCATAGTTCTTTAATCTGCCATAGGCAGAATTTCATGGGGCTGCATACCTATTGTGTGCAGCCCTTTTTTATTGCGCAAGATTATTAACTTTAACGTGAAGCAGGGGGTATTGAGGGTGTTTTGAAAAATCCGTTTTCCCCCAAATGTCAGCGGGGGTGATTGCGGGGAACTGACATTTGGGGGAAAAGCGAGATTTTCCGAATAGCACCAATTAAATTTGACAAATTTATTTTTTAGGTTTAGTATTTTAGATGTTCTTTGACAATCTGGGGAATCTCTTTTTTTTGTGGAGGAATTATGAGTAACAAAGACAAAGACAAGAAACCGCCAAAGGTTCTTGTTCGAACCAAAGCGGGCCCACAGTGGGTTGTTGATCATTCTATTAAGCCAGAAGAAAAGCCCTGGGCGACTCTCAAAGAGCTCCAAAAGCACATAGCGATTTCTTTGGAGGAGCTTCGTCAGAAGTACGAACACCTCGGACTTCGCGAGGTAGACCTCTATGGTTTTCTGCAGGCCGTTTTACAGGAAAGCCCCCATGAAGAGGGTCTGATGAGGCTTTTTGATCGGGCGGTATTGGAATCCTTAGATGCGCTACATGAAGTAGTAGCGGACCTGAGGCGAGAAGCACAAGAAGAAGCTGATCGACAGTTTCGGGATATCGTCAGAAGTTCGACGGCATCGGATCCGAATAATTTCACAAGGATGCTCGAGGCCTTTGAGCGGCAGGTCGAAACCCTTGATGCTATTGATCAGCAGATCGTATCCAATCTTGGATTGACCAGGGAATCTCTCGAAGAGATAGACCATCTCTTTGATCGTGGGGTGAGGATCTACCAAGATATTGCAAAGACCGATACGTGTCTGCAGGAGTTGGTCAGGGGCACCGCTCGTCAGCTGGCAGATTTCGATAACCTTCCCGCTAGGGCGGAACTGGAAATAATCTGGGTAGAGCTCGACCGTCTGCTGATAATTTGGCGAAAAGCCAAACTGGATTTACGCAGCGTTGATGAGCAGTATCAGGCCGTCACCCAAAAGTTTTTCCAAGGCCATGATGCCACACATCGGTGTGTTGGTGATTGGCGGCGGCAGCTTTCACTAGTTCAATCCAGTAAGAATTTGTTCGAGGCAGCCGGCCTTGATCCGTTCGAGTTTTCCGATCGCCTATCTCGACTGGATCAGAACAAAATCTTTGCCGTGTCCTGTGGTGATCGGCTGGCGGCGGTGGATTCTTTGATTCCTCAGGAATTTCCCAAATTCTCTGAGGGCTCGACAGAAGAACGCACCTGCAAGGTCATCGACGACCTTGAAAAGGTCATAGAGCTCCCGGTTGCACCACCCAAGCCCGAAACTTGTCCGATGGATGTGGTTGAGCTGGTGGTCTGTGTATGGGCTGTGTGCACCAAGCGCACGCCCAAGGGAAACCCCTATCCCAAATCCGGGCGCACAATCCATAAGGTGTACGAGGACATCCTGGCACCGATAGGATTATGCTTTGGGTATAGCGAAGGCCAGATCAGGGATGCGGTTTTGCAAGCGAGTGGAAAGGGGCTGATGCAGCACTTTACCATCAAGGGGTCATGGATTATATACCAGGTCACAGTAGAAGGGTTTAAGCTTGCTGATACGCTGATGCCCAAGCTTCCAGCCGATTTTGCTAGCCGGATTCAAGGTCAGTACGCCAAGCTCTGCGTCGCACAAGCGGAGTTTAAGGGGAGGTTTAAAAAAACCTCTTAAAGTTATTTAATGCCGGCATGCCGAAAGGCGCGCCGGTTTTTTTATTGTAAAAAATCCGCATGTTATTGCGGATTTTTAACTATTCACTACTCACTTTTTTTTCTTGTTCCTCTTGCCATTTTTTAAATGCCTTAAAGATGGGTTCCATGTTTCCTTCAATAATATCTTCGAGGTTGTGCCAGGATTTTTCGATGCGGTGGTCGGTGATCCGGTTTTGGGGATAGTTATAGGTGCGGGTTTTTTCGGATCGTTTAGCCCAGCCAATTTGTTCTCGGCGTGCGGCGGTTAATTTTGACAGGTCGTTTTCCTGTTGGGCTTGCAAGAGCCGCGCCGCTAAAATACTCATGGCGTTTTCTTTGTTTTGCAGTTGGCTTCTTTCGGTTTGGCTGGTGACTACAATGCCTGAGGGCTTGTGGGTAATGCGGATGGCCGATTCGGTTTTGTTGACGTACTGGCCGCCGGCACCCGAAGACCGATAGGTGTCGATTCTTAAATCACCGGGATTTATATTAATATCCATTTTTTGGGGTTTTTCCAAAATGGCAATGGTAATGGTTGAGGTGTGGACGCGACCCTGCTTTTCGGTTTTAGGAATTCGCTGGACACGGTGGACGCCGCTTTCGTATTGCATGTGGTCAAAAGCGCCCGTCCCCGTTAATTCAAAAACCATTTCTTTATAGCCCCCAATGTCGGATTGGTTGGAATCCAAAACGCGCTGGCCCCAGCCCTGGCTTTGGGCATACTTTGAGTACATTCTATATAGGTCGCGCACAAAAAGCCCGGCTTCGTCTCCGCCGGTGCCGGCCCTAATTTCGATAATAACCGATTGTTTTGTCCCGCCCGAAGATTCATTGGCGGCAGTTTTTTGATATTCTTGGTAATCCATGAATCCAATCTATCATATAAACTTGATTTTGAAAACAGGAAATGCTACATATAAACTGGTTTTTCTTTTGTACCTTACCAAAGGAGGGATGCTGTGAATACCACAACCTGTTGTTGTGCTGGCAGCGAATTAAATCTTGCAGATAAAATAAAATGTAATGATTGCAGGAGAATTTCTTTAATTAGCGAACTCATTGCCGTGCCCGGTCACACTATTCCAAAAATAGACAAGCGCAAAGGGTATATGCAACAAATATTGTATTACTGTCCGTGCAATAAAAAAATGGTGCGGGCGTATGACCCGGGCGATGGAAGAATTATGTTAACCAATCCCGCGCACGCAAGTAAAGTGCCATTTCCTTCAAGTTGTGAATTATGAAACCCCTCGGAGCTATTTTTTTCAGATTTTGAGTCAGAAATTTGATAGAATTTTCAGGCGTAGCCAAGGGCTACGCATGGAAATTATAGCGAATTTCTGGCCAAAATATGGAAAAAAGAGCCCGAAACTCTTTTAGCATGGGGGTTTCGTAATTCACAGCTTCAAGTTAGTTAAAGTGTCAAAGCCCCCGCAGTTTGCCAACTGGCAAAAGTAGCACCCGGGGCTCTTTTTTTAAAAAAAATCCACCCAGAGCATGGTTTCCGTAAAGGAATTTTGCTTTGAGTGGTCTGTGGGCTAGGATATTATCCTTCGCCCTTGAGGTGAAGACCTTGTTCTTCAAGAAACCGGAGAGTTAGACCCAGAGAACATCGGCCGAAGTTTTTGATTGTGCGAAGCTCGGTGGAGTCCTTTTGGAGAAGTTGCGCGAGTGTCTGAATGCCCGCTCCCTGTAAACATGCCTTCGCCCTTTTTGGTATGTCGAGGGATTGGATCGGGGTGTTCGGATCTAGCGTTTTTTTCACCTCCTCCCTTTCTACGACGGCGGTCGTGGTGTAAAGGATTGCCGGGATGCGTTGGCCATCCATGACCATTACCTCTGTTTTGACAGAAACAAACTCCCATCCAGGCCCCATGTTCCGGAGCTTGTTGTTGATGAGATTCTCCACTGCGTCCTCATTGTGGTGGCTTGCGATTAGGAGTTGTTGGCGCTTTACCATTTGCCATGCCCTTCGATGTTAGATGAACGATGTTTTGGACTTCCCAAAACCTAATGACATACTAGCATTTTATGTTATTTTAGTAAATGTTTTGCCTCACCGTCATTGCGAGCCGCGCGCTCGCGAGCGCGCGGCGTGGCAATCCAGAGTGATAGAAAGTATTAATAGACCTGTCCCTAAATAAGATTTTACTGCAAATTCCATATTTTGGCTGAAAATTTGCAATAATTTTTCGGCGGGCCTATGGGCAAGCCGAAAAATTCTATCAAATTTTTAGCTCAAAATCTGTAATTTTCGTAACAAATCTTATTTAGGGACAGGTCTAATGCGAATCTCGTTAGGCAAAAATGTAAAAGGGTCTCGGGCCGCCCAAGAGGGGCGAGCCTCGCCTTTTGGCGGGTTATTTGTGGATAACATTGCCGCAAAGCTTGGTAAAAATGTGCTCGGCGTAGGCAAGCTACCAAGATGTGGACAAATTTGTCGCAACAAATTTATCCACATCTTGACCTAAACATTTTTCTAAACCTGGCGGCAATGTTCGGCCACAACTAACTCCGATTGCCAAACGAGATTCGCATTATTGCATATACTTCAGATTACCGCGTCGCGTGCGCGCTCCTGAGTCGGGATTTTCCCGCCTTTCGGGCAGGAAAAATCTCGCGACTTTACGCAATGACGCAGGAGTGTGTTAAGGTGTGAGGAGTTACAGGGGTGTAACCCCTCACGCCCCTACGTATACCCACCGTCATTGCGAGGAGCCCCGATCGCAATCTTGGGCAGTTTTCACAAAAAATATGTTTGCCGTAGCTACGGCTACGCCAAACATATTTTTTGCTCCAATCCGCCCAATATTGCCAAACCGCCGGCGACTTTAGTGCAAAGTGATAATGTTTGTTCTATAGATTGCTTCGTCGCTGTGGCTTCTCGCAATGACGACGGGCGGGAATGAGAGGTGTGAGGGGTTACACAGGGGTGGCTTGCATTAATTCGTAATTCTTGCTAATATTTGAAACATCGTATAGTATAAACGTATTCGCACATTTGCATTTTTGTAGATTAGCATAAGATTCGCAAAATTTGCATTATTATTATGAAAACTGATATCCACCCAATTTATTTTGCCAAAGCAAGCGTAAAATGCGCCTGCGGTAATTCGTTTATCGTTGGCTCAACCAAAGAATTTATCGAGACCGAAATTTGCGCCAAATGCCACCCTTTTTATACCAAGAAAGAAAAGGTACTGGATTCATTGGGTAGGGTTCAGAAGTTTAAGGATAAACTGGCAAAAGTTCAGCCAAAGAAGGTTCACCATGTTAAATCCCGCGAAGCGGGAATTTCTCCAGAGGAGAAATTATTTAACATGGTAAAGAAGGTGAAGGCGAAAAAGGAAACAAAAACAATCTAAAAATTATCAATTATCAAGTATCAATTATCAAATGCGATTTCGTCATTGAAAATTCGCCAAATTGATAATTTATTGAAAATTGATAATTGAAAATTGAAAATTAGTTTTCATGGAAAACGACTCTAAACCATCAATTATGAATACTCAAGACATGGAAAAAGCGGGCCTGCATTTTGGGCATCGCGTTTCGCGTTTGCATCCGAAAATGAAGCCGTATGTATCGGGTATTAAAAATAATGTCCATATTATCGATTTAGAAAAAACCACTAAGGAATTTGATAGGGCCCTAACCTTTATTAAAAAATTAGCGGGTGAAGGAAAAACGATATTATTTGTGGGGACTAAAATCCAGGTAAAAAATTTAGTAAAAAATAATGCAGAGGTTTCGGGCATGCCCTATGTTATTGAACGCTGGCTTGGAGGAACCTTTACCAATTTTGAGACCATTTTAAAGCGGGTGCAGTATTTTAAAGAACTGGAAAGCAAGAAAGCCACGGGTGAATTAGAAAAGTATACCAAAAAAGAGCGCTCCATGTTTGATAAAGAACTGGCTATTTTGCAAAAAAAGTTTGAAGGAGTAAGAAATTTATCAAAACTACCTGACGCCGTTTTAATTTTAGATGTTAAAAAAGATCTTACGTGCGCTCGCGAGGCCAGGCGAAAGGGGATTGCTATTGTAGGGGTTGTGGACACTAATATTGACCCGACATTAACAGATTACCCGATTCCTGCAAACGACGATGCCATTTCTTCGGTGGGATATATTTTGGAGAAAGTAGCGGAAACAATACAAAACGCAAAGGTGTAATTATCAAATTATCAATTATCAATTATCAATCAAGTATTAAATTATCTAATTATCAATAAACGTTGCCGTTATTGAAAATTAAGTAATTAAGAAATTTATTGAAAATTGAAAATTGAAAATTGAAAATTTAGTGATTTCTATTGACGATATTAAAAAGTTAAGAGACGAAACCGGTGTCTCGCCGGTGGAAATTAAAAAGGCCTTGGCCGAAGCCAACGGGGATGCAGATAAGGCAAAGGAATTACTGCGAATTTGGGGTAAAAAGATAGTCGATAAGAAAATTTCACGAGAAACATCGCAGGGATTGATTGATTTTTATCTGCACCCTAATGCCAAGACCGGCGTACTGTTAGATATTAGGTGTGAGACCGATTTTGTGGCATCTTCTCCTGAATTTAAAAATTTGGCCCATGAGATTTGCCTGCAAATTGCGGCCTTAAAGCCCCTGTTTATTTCAGAAAACCAAATTCCCGGAGAATTTTTAGATGGAGAAACCAAAATTTATAAGGCAGAAATAGCTAATTCCGGAAAACCGGAAAACCTGGTTGCGCAAATTCTGGAAGGCAAGATAAAAAAGTACAAAGAGTCAATTTCTTTATTAGCCCAGTCGTGGATAAAAGATGATTCAAAAACGATAAAGAATATCATAGAAGACACCGTGGCTAAAGTGGGGGAGAATATTGAGGTGAAGAGGTTTGCAAGGTACGAAATATAAATAGTAGAACGCGTAGCGTGCAACGCGGAACGTTTCTAGTGTTCTGCGCTACACGTTATACGTTACACAAACGTGTTTCAATTAATTGCTTTCATTATTTTTATCATATCTTTCAGTGGTATCTTTTTTATTATTGTCCGAAAAATGCCGGTACTTGCGACCCTTCCTAAAAACGGCCACCACGGGTTTAAAAAACACGCATTTATCGTGCGTATAGAAAAACGGGCAAAAGAACTTCACTTCGATTTTTTTCATAAACAAGTGTGGCTCCATAAATTACTTTCATTTATTAAAGTGCTCACGTTGAAAGTAGAAACGAAAATTGACCATCTGTTGCGCGCCTTACGCAAAAAAGCCCAGGAATTGGATAAAGAATTGAAAAAGAAGAAGTAATTACGCCTCCTTAGCTTAGTGGTAAAGCAGGGCTTTTGTAAAGCTCAGATGCGGGTCCGATTCCTGCAGGAGGCTCAAGATAAATTTCCTCCGCTCTATTTACCCATTCGCGCGAATGGGTAAGTAAAGTAAAAATAAAGAAATGGTTAATAAAAAATGGGTTATCATATTCAAGGCATTGGGCAATGTAAACCGTATGAAAATTATTGGGATGCTAGCTTCCGGAAATCAAATGAGTGTTTCTGAAATTTCTGAGAAAATTGGAATTTCTTTAAAGTCAACTTCTAAAAACTTAATTATTCTACAGAATTTAGATATCCTTGAAAGTGAAGGTAGAAATAATCACATGTGGTACAGGTTAAATAAAAGCTTACCGAAAGATATTAAAAGGGCGATAAGTCTTTTCTGTTAACGTCTCAAGGGTTTTATAATTTAAGTTACCCATTCGCGCGAATGGGTAATTAAAGGAGTTGGGGAATAGAGAAGGAGGGAAAGGGTTATTTGAGCCATAAACTAAGTATACTAAATTAATAAAAAACTGGGAGTACAAAATAATGGCCCGTTTGTCGCAAATTAGTTTACATGACAGAAAATCATGAAGAAAATTTTGAGAAACCTTCAATAGATCCAGAATCTTATGGATTACCTAAAGTTATTATTGAAATCCAGCAACCAAAAAAAGAATCAAAAGGAACTTTTAAATCACAAAAACTAATTATAAAAAACGAGCAAAATGAAGAAATTGGAACTGCTACTCTAAATATTTCTAGTCCTAAAAAAGGCGAGGCGTCAGCATATTTAAATACGATTAATATTAAAGAGGAACTAAGGGGTAGAGGATATGGCAAGTCGGCATATCTGGAAATTATAAAATTATTGGGTAGCGTTAAATTGAAATCGGGATTTGGACTAAGTAGAGGCACTAAAAAAATTTGGGATTGGTTGTTGTTAAATGGATTAGCGCGAAAATTGGATGAGGGGATTGTAGATGAAGCTACGGAAAACGCTGGATATAGCTCCGCCGAATACGAAATTATTTAATAACATTATTTACCTATTGACAACAGATTTATTTCGACTAGAATACAGTCATATATTTTTAAAACTTAAAAACCCAACAAACATTTTTAAAACTTAACGAGTTTTTAAAAATATCCGCGAAAATATTTAATTCATTAAATATTTTCGCGGGTCTTTTTTTCAGAATTGATTGCAGGGTAAGAATTTTGACAACTAAATATGAAATCCCGGTTGAGTAAAACCATGCTCATGCCGGGGAAGTAAGGTAAGAAATTAGTTTTTTAAAGTTGTTTCGAATAAAGTCCGTAAGTACTTACTTAAACTTACATATTTTTTGAGAGTTTGATCCTAGCTCAGGGTGAACGCTGGAAATGTGGATACCGGCATGCAAGTCAAGGGGCCTGCGCATCACGGTGCGTGTGATGCGACAATTGACCTTTAACCGTTGACAATTGACCAACGTCGCGATTTTTTGCTCTGCAAAAATCGCGAAAGTCAAATGTTAAATGTTAATGGTCAAATGTTGCGCATCGCGCTTAGCGTGATGCGTTGGCACCGGCGAACGGCTTAGTAACACGTAGATACATACCGTAAAGTGGGGCATAGCTCGTCGAAAGACGGGGTAATTTCCCATAGTACCAATCCAAAACTTAGGAAGTTTTGGCAAATCCTAAATCCCAAATCCTAAATCCTAAATAACTACGAAATCCTAAATTCTAAATCCTAAACTCTAAAACGAAGGCCGTTTAGAATTTAGAGATTAGAATTTAAAGTTTCGCGAACATTTAGAATTTAGAATTTAGAGTTTAGAGTTTTCCGATCCAAAATTTCTTGAGTTTTGGATTGGTTAAAGGCGCAAGCCGCTTTATGAATGGTCTGCGGTCTATCAGCTAGTTGGTGGGGTAAAGGCCTACCAAGGCTATGACGGATAGGGGGCGTGAGAGCGCGACCCCCAAGAATGGCACTGCGATCAATCGGTCGCCTAGAGAAGTAATTTTCTAGTAAAATCTAGCTATAACGGTGGAACCCAGGCCATTGCTGCTGCAATGGAATTTTCAATTTCCAATTTTAAATTTTCAATCAATTTTCAATGATTAAATTTTTAAAACACGAATTGATGATTGCATTGTGGCAGTAATGAGGGCAATACCGTGGGAAGTCTATAGTAATTCAAAAAAGGAGGGTAACGTGAAAATTCGGTTAACGGCACAATGGTTTCGCATTAGCCATGATGGGCTAGGCGATGCTACGTGGAAGGATCCATCAGGTGATCCAAAAACGATTGTGATTGACACGGAAGTCGATCGCAGATATGATGGTGCAAAAACCGTCGAAGATGTCAAGACGACATTTCTCCAACAATCGCATACTCCCGATCCTATGCACAATGTGGTGCTTGAAGTGACGGAGTGTGTGGAGTTTTAATCAACTCACGGAATATTCGCAGAAATCGGTAAGCCGATTTCTGCGATACTTTAATTTTGATTTTTGAATTTTACATTTTGAATTATTTATGACCCCGTAACGACTTAGAGAGAAATCTCTGGATGGAGGGGCGTAATCCTCCATAACACGCTAGCGCCAAGTATTTTTTCTAAAATATTTGGATGAAGGTATAGTCTGCACCTTTAGTGATAAAGGTATTCGTAATCGCGTCGTAGGTTTCTGCGTAGTTTAGCGTGAAATTCTGCGTAATTCCGCGATATTTTACGAAGTAAAAATGTGACGGGCCATACTCCTACGGGAGGCTGCAGTCGAGAATCTTCCGCAATGGGCGAAAGCCTGACGGAGCGACATTTCGTGATGGATGAAGGCCTTCGGGTTGTAAACATCTTTTATCTGGGAGCAACTTAATGAGAGTACCAGATGAATAAGGGGATACTAATTCTGTGAGGTTTGCGCAACAATTTGTTGCTAAAAAACCTTGGCGCAGAAGTAAAATTCGGCTAATATGCTGGAAAACTTTTCGTTGTCCGCTAAAAAATCTTCATTGTATTAACAATGAAGACGCGACGAAAAACAATCAGCAGGGAAGTCAACTTTGTGGTATAATCAGATAATGAATATACCGCTTACGGAGAAACAAAAAGCAATTATTATTGGAAACGTATTGGGAGATGGAGGAATATATTGTTCCAAAAACCTAAACGGAAAGAATAGTTATTTTTACATCAAACAATGCAATAAGTATAAAGAATATATTTATTGGTTGTTTGGTGAACTGAAAACTATCTGTCCGTCTGGGGTCAAGCATAAAAAAGCTTATAATCAATGGTATTTCTACTCAAGATATTTAGAAAATCTTACTGAAATACGAAAAGCTTTTTATGTTGATAATAGGAAAATAGTTCCCAAAAATATAAAAGAATGGCTTACTTCGCCATTGAGTTTGGCAGTATGGTATATGGATGATGGTGGCTTGGATTTTCGTCCAAAGTACCATTATAGTTTTGATTTTAGCACTAATGCTTTTTCAGTGGAAGAATGTTATTTACTGATTGACGCGCTAAAAGAAAACTTTGGAATTGATGCCACTGTTCAAAATCCTTTGTGTAGAGGTAAAAGATATCCGGAAATTTATATTGGAGTCGCAGGACGCAATAGATTTCTATCTTTAGTAAAGTCATACATTTTACCATGCTTTTCTCATAAAATTCCTCCGTTTGAAAGTTTGACCCCTCAGAGACTGAGTCCTTAAGTGGACGAGATGGCGGTATTTAAACCTGCCATAAGACGCCGAGTGCCGACTAAAAACGGCAAAGAGATAGTCCATATTAGATATTGACAATAATTTATTTTATTGGCTAATGTCGCCAGCAGTAGCGGTAATACAGAATCCCCGAGCGTTACCCGGATTTATTGGGCGTAAAGAGTCTGTAGGTGGTAGAGTAAGTTGTAAATTAAACTTCATCGGCTTAACCTTTGAACTGTTTACAATACTGCTATACTAAGAGGGCGTTAGAGGCAAACGGAACCGATGGAGTAGGGGTGAAATCCGTTGATATCATCGGGAACACCAAAAGCGAAGGCAGTTTGCTGGGACGACCCTGACACTGAGAGACGAAAGCGTGGGGAGCAAAAAGGATTAGATACGGCCATTGCTTTGCAATGGGAATTTGAAATTTACAATTTGAAATTTGAAATCAATTTGAAATGATTCAATGTTTCAATTTGAAAACGTGGAATTTCCATTGCAGGGCGATGGTGTCTGTGTCTCACGCGTTTGGCATGGTGCCAGACAGTGTAAAAATTTAGCTATATGCTGGAAACTCCGAGTATCCGACACTACCCCGATTGTTTCGTGGGTAAAAATGTGTTCGGTGCGGACAATCAGCAGGGAAGATCAAAAAAAGGAGACCGTGATGAATAAAGTCAGTTGTAACTTTTGTGGTAATGCGAAGAAATATGCACTAGAGGAATTGACGTCCAGAACACATCTGGGTCGAAAAGTTCTCCAGTGTCCTATTTGCAGAACGCACCTCTTCATCGAAGAAGGGGGTGAACTCCGCAAAACAAGCATGACTACCCTTGAATCAAAGGATGATACAAGATCATTTGAATGATCCCCTCAGAGACTACACGCTAGACAATTAAACAGAATGGGCGAAAGGCATTCGCCAAGTAGCCCACATTTTTTAATTGATGATATAGTCCGGACTGCATAGCGATATGCAGAGTTAACCAGAAATGAGTTAACCATGCACAACGAGTTTGAGTAATTTCAAATTGAATTATTGAAACATTGATTTCAAATTTCAAATTGTAAATTTCAAATTCATTGTTGCATAGCAACAATGCGACCCTTGTAGTCCACGCTGTAAACGATGGATACTGGATATTGGCAGTGTCGACCCTGCCAGTGTCGAAGCTAACGCGTTAAGTATCCCGCCTGGGAAGTACGGTCGCAAGACTAAAACTCAAAGGAATAGACGGGGACTCACACAAGCAGTGGACCATGTGGCTTAATTCGACAACAAACGAAGAACCTTACCAGGACTAGAAACCCAACTGACCAGCCCATGAAAGTGGGCCTTCGCAAGACAGTTGGGCAGGTGCTGCATGGTTGTCGTCAGTTCGTGTCTTAAACATCTTGAGACCTTCAGGAGTAATCCTGATGAAAAATCTGACTCATAACGGTGAACCCCTATCGAATTTGAAATTTGAAATTTACAATTTGCCGCCCAAAAGGCGAGCCTCGCCCAAAAGGGGCGGGAAATCAATTAGAAAATTGTGAATGAATAAATTTGAAAACGAGGGCAACGCCGTGGGAAGTATAAACGTTAATTTGTACAATTTCAAACCATCAAAAGGAGGTTCGTGATGCAAATGCATTTGATTAGTGAATCAGTGAATTTGACTCCCCACTTTGTTGGTCATCACGCACACAGAGAAAGAATCTCTGGGATCAACAAAGATTTGGAGAAATTCGGTTTGCAAATCTTCGACCTCTCTTTTGACTCAAAGAGTGGCGAGTTTCACTACTGTGTATCAAGTTGGTACAACGAAGGTGCTTACGCCCTAATCGAAAAAGTCGTGAAAACACACACGAAATCGTGACTTTGGATGGGTGAAACGGAGAAATCTAAAGTAGCCCAATATTTTTGAAATTGTAGAAATTAACGTTTATACCCCGTAACGACTTTTCCTTCGGAGCTTTATGCGAAGAAGGAAGGAATAGGGTATATAAACCCTATTAAAACGTCAGCCCCACAAAATTTTGCTCGACAAAATTTTGAACAATTAACCATTAACTTTTAACAATTAACTCTTAAGTTAAATGTCAATTGTCAAATGTTAAATGTTCCACGAGCAAAGCGAGTGGGTGAAGGCATAGTCTAAACTCTAAAGTAATTTAGAGAAGCGTTTAAAGTTTAAATCATCGCACCCGCAGGCGCGATACCAAAATTTTGAATTTTGATTTTTAAATTTTAAATTAGCAAATGGAGACGTACCGTTAATTCGGGTAACGAACGTAACCCTTGCTCTG
>MHOT01000020.1 GCA_001820175.1 Candidatus Staskawiczbacteria bacterium RIFCSPHIGHO2_02_FULL_42_22
CAGTGTGGAACCAACGGCTACACCGGAAGCCCTGTCTGCCAGAATGGAAACGTGTGGCAAAATTTCACCACCTACACTTGTCAAAACCCGGGAACGCCAAATTCACGGTGCGATACCAATACCCAATCGCAGCTAAAGACCACCTGCGGACAGAATCAAACCTGCAGCAACGGATCATGCGTAACTCGACCCCAGTGCTCTGATGGAATTGACAACGACAACGATGGAGCAACCGACTATCCGGCTGATTTTAGCTGTGGTTCTGCTACCGACAACGATGAAATGTTTCCAAAGGCCCAGTGTCAGGACGGATTCGATAACGATGGTGATGGATTAATCGACTACCCTCAGGATATCGGCTGCACCAGCAATCAAGATAATAGTGAATTTAATGCATCAATTGTTTGCTCAAGCAATAGCCAGTGCGGAACCAACACTTTGGTTGGCAATCCCTTCTGCCAAGGCGGTAACGTCTATCAAAACTTCAAGACCTTTACCTGCAACAATGCGGGAACGACCAATTCAAGCTGTTCGAATTCGACGCAATCGCAGTTACAATTAACCTGCACCGGTAATCAAACATGCAATAACGGTAGTTGCAGTGCGGTAATTTGCTCAAGCGATATTCAATGCGGTCCTACCGGCCCTACCGGAAGCCCATTCTGTCAAAATGGAAACGTCTATCAAAATTATACCACTAACACCTGTCAAAACCCTGGAATGGTAAACTCACGATGCAACACCAATACTCAGCCACAGCTTCAAACTACTTGCACGGGAAACCAAACCTGCAACGGGGGAGTGTGCGTAACCAATCCAAATCCATTGGCCGTTTCCTGCACCTCGCAACCAAACCCCGCTTCTACCGGCCAGCCGGTGTTATTTACCGGAGTGGTAACCGGCGGTAATGGTGGCTACGCTTACCAATGGTCTGGCGCTTGTCCTTTCGGCATTAGCCAAAATTGCACCAACACCTTCCAAAGCGCGGGAAACTACTACGCATTCCTAACCGTCACTTCTGGTAGCGAATCAAAGAGCGCCTCATGTCCGGCAGTAGTAAGCCGAACCTGTACCCCAAATGCTTCAAAGCGATGCGTGGGTGATGCCGTCTACAACGTTGACTCTTGCGGCAATCAAACTTTAGACCATAATTGTAACTCAAACCAAACCTGCAACAACGGAACCTGCATTGATAATCTTACCGCCTTAACGGTATCTTGCACGCCGCAACCAAGTTCGGTTTCAACCGGCCAGCAAATGGCCTTTACCGGCTTGGCTACCGGAGGCGCCGGCAACTATTCATACCAGTGGTCGGGAGCATGTCCTTTCGGCATTGCCTCAAATTGCAATACCTCGTTTACCAATCCCGGAAACTATATTGCATTCTTGACCGTCACTTCGGGCAGCGAAGCCAAGAGCACTTCTTGCTCTGTCCAAGTCAACCAGGTTTGCACAGCTACCCAAAATAAAGTGTGCCAAGGCAATGCGGTTTACAATGTTGACTCCTGTGGCAACAAAACCCTGGATCAAACCTGCAACTCCAACCAAACCTGCAATAACGGAAGTTGCCAGAACCAGAATATTATCTGCAATACCAATTCCGACTGCGGAATTAACGGCTATACCGGAAACCCTTCCTGCCAAGGTGGCCATGTTTGGCAAAACTACACCACTCACACGTGCCAGAACCCCGGAACGGCAAATTCAAGGTGTAACACCAATACTCAGCCGCAGCTGCAGACCACCTGTTCCCAGGGACAAACCTGCATGAACGGCACCTGCACCAGTACCCCTGAAGCGCTTATCGTGCACTGCGCCGCCCAGCCAAGCACTGCTTTAACTAACCAGCAAGTGTCATTTACTGGTATTGCCACCGGCGGCAGCGGCCACTACACCTATCAGTGGTCGGGAGGATGTCCGTTTGGTAATGGTCAAAACTGCACCGCCGCATTTTCGAGTCCGGGAAACTACGTTTCGTTCCTGACGGTAACTTCAGGAAGCGAAGCTCGAAGCACTTCGTGTATGGCAACTATAAATCCTTCCTGCACCCAAAATGCAACGCAACGGTGTGAGGGAAGCGCCGTGTACAGCTACGATTCCTGCGGCAATCGGGGGTCATTGGTCCAGCAATGTTCTCAAAACCAGACGTGTAGCAACGGAAGTTGCCAGAACCAGAATATTATCTGCTCTTCTGATTCACAGTGCGGAACTAATGGATATAGCGCAAGCCCATTCTGCCAGAGCGGTAACGTTTACCAAAACTACACCACCTATACTTGCCAAAACCCCGGAACGTCAAATTCAAGGTGCGATACTAACACCCAACCGCAGCTAAAAAATACGTGCAGCAGCAACCAAACGTGCGCCAATGGAAGCTGCAGCGCGGTAGCATGTAGCACCAATTCGGACTGCGGCAGCAATAGTGTCACTGGGGGGTTATTCTGCCAAGGGAATGCGGTGTACCAAAACTATCGAACGTACACCTGCCAAAACCCAGGAACGACTAATGCCCAGTGTACCAATACCACCAATGCTCAACTGCAAACAACGTGCAGTGGCAATCAGACCTGCCAGGGTTCGAGCTGTGTTTCAAGTTGCACCCCTCGTTCAACACAACGATGCGTGGGAAGCGCCGTCTATTGGTTTGATTCATGTGGCGTCCAGCAAGAATTATCACAGGCGTGCACCGGCAACCAGACCTGTCAAAATAATACCTGTGTAAATCAGGGAGGACTCTTTGTTATTGTTAAAGAAGTAAGAAATCTGTCATCAGGAAACTTGAATTGGGGCACTACTACCGCCGCGGTTCCTGGCGATACATTGCAATTTAGAATCAGCGTTTCTATTAACAGTAATCAGACGGTAAATAACGTCATGATACGGGACACCCTGTCTTATAATCTTATTTACAGAAACCAGGTAACCCTTGACGGAGTTGCAATATCCGGAGACGTAATCGCGGGAATCAATATCGGCAGCATAGCGCCCGGCCAAACAAGAGTCATTACATATTACACGCAAGTAACACAATAGAAGATTAATTTTAAACTAGAATCTTGAATCTTGTATCTAGAAGCTTGAATTGAATTTGGAATTTAGAATGTGAAACGTATATTCATTATTCTGTATTCTTCTTATTCTATTCAAGATACTAGATACTAGATTCTATATTCACGAAAATGATAGCTACAAGCAATAGTACCGTTACCACAACTGATCCGGGATATAATCCTGCTTCAGCCAGCGCTTCGGTGGGAGTGGGGCAAGTATTGGGAGCCACCACCGTTCCTACCGGTTTAACCGACAACATCTTTGTTGATTCCTTTTTCCTGCCCCTAGTTATCGCCATTATTGGCGTATGGGTGTGGAAGTCCGGCTTTTTGGGAATTAGCACTTGGGTTCAAACAAAAACCCTAGGGCATAAAGATTACTTAGCCCAAAGGCAACTGGAACAAAGAATATCCCAAATCCATCAAAAAGAAGCGCGCCAGGAAGCATAATTCACGGTAATAGAATGAAAGTAAAAAAGCACCTAATGGTGCTTTTTTACTTTGACCGATACAGTATTTTTAATCAAAAAATCGACGGCCGTCGATTTTTTGATTAAAACCTTGAATTACGAAATTCTTAATAACTCACAACCGGGTAACCCCTCACACTTCTCCAATCCTACACTAGTCGTCATTGCGAGTCCTCGCAAGGGCGTGGCAATCTCCACCGTAGTTTTCTTACTATATTGACAAAGATTGCTTCGTCGCTGTGGCTCCTCGCAATGACGGTGGGCGCGCGAGGGGTTACGGGTAGGGGGCTTGACAAGGTATTTAGTAATATGGTATAATAGAGGCATAGGATAAAGATAACGAATTTTAAAGAGGAATTAGCAAAAATAGGAATGGGGCTTGACAAGGTTTCTTGATAGTGCTATAATGAAGATGTAGGATGAATAAGGAAAAAAGTAGAAGTTCTTAAAAATTTAAACAAATTAAACTTTCTGGGAGGAGAGTCCCTAATCCGAGGGTAATCGGATACCAATAAGGAACCGGCAGAGGTATGCCAACCTTACTAGGTAATCGCTCACAAGGGCGGTTAAGAAATCTCTCCACACGAAAGTGAAGGAATTTCTTAACCGCCCTTTTTCATTAACAATTCAAAGAATAATCAGGAAGAAGCGTGGAGGATTGTTTCTGGGACAACCTCTACACTTCTCTCTGAATATAAAAGAGGGAAGGGCCTACTATAGGCCCAAAAGTACATTTAATAATAGGTCTGCCAAAGGATTGCCCCTCCAGGCAATCAACTAAGACAGACAAGGAGTAGTCAGTAAATGCTTGGTCTTCATTCTCAGTATCCGAATAGCGCAAAGTTTTGCAAAAGCAAAACATTATCCAAATGCGCTCATCCGAATATAGGGAGGAGAGTGGGCCTGAAAAATAGTCATTTGTTGAATACTTCAGTCACAAAATAAGATCGTTTGTGGTACTCATTAGGTGTGATTACTAAATGAGCACTATGACGCCAAGTAGAGCGAATCTCCGAGTCAGAGCCGCAAGGTACCCTCCGTCGCATAAAGCTATGGAGGGCTAAGTCGGACAGGGGCTCTCGAAAAGGATCTTATCAACAGTTCTCATAACCCTCCTACGCGTAAAGCTACGGAGGGCATAGTAAGGAGATCTGCTGTAGGGAAGAATTAACTACTCTTGCCTACAGAAATTTCCTTATTAGTAATCTGCATAAACTTTGAAGGAAACGAAAGCAGATGAACGGAAGGAAGTGCATTTTGACAATTTTACAAAAGTATCTTGGATGACCAAATGGCTTTTTATTCGTTCGCGCTAAGCGCGAACCGCAGATTAACGCAGATCCAACGCGGATTAACGCGGATGCGTCCGTCATTGCGAGGAGTCCCGAGCCAGAGCGAGGGGCGACGAAGCAATCTAAAAGCTATATGGTCATCCAAGGTAAAATGCGAAACACGATCTTGAATGAGTTTTGGTTTCGTAACCTTCTTTTAGCCCGCCAATAATGTCTGGGACACCAAGCTACTATGCTTTGGCTGGTGGGTTTAAAGAAGGAATAATATTCAGAAATGGCAAAAATTATTTTTGCCAATCCAACCGCGTCCATCAGTGTGTCTCTTGTTTGTGCAAGAGATACTGGTGGGTGCTGAGGATTTTAGCCCGTCGTTCCACTACATTGAAA
>MHOT01000021.1 GCA_001820175.1 Candidatus Staskawiczbacteria bacterium RIFCSPHIGHO2_02_FULL_42_22
TTTCGATATCTGGCGTATTCAATGATTAACTTTCGGTCAATTTTTAAGAACAATTGTGGTGAAACTTAATATGAGTTCATCAATTATGCTATGATAGCATAATTTTTTAAAAATTAAAGGAAAAAATCCCGTAAATATCTTTTCTGGTTTCAATCAAAAAGTAGACGGCCGTCTACTTTTTGATTGAAAATAAACTTTTAAAGTATTGATCATCCGTAATTTTTTCTATTACCAAAAATCTTATATCGCCCCGGAAATTTGTATGCCAAAGTTTTAGCAAAGTCAATAACTCTTTTTCTATATCGTAGGGCGTAATCCAGATACTGTGTTGAAGCTCCCTAAACCCCATCCATTTTAATTCTTTTCTTAAAAAATTCCTCTCTTTCCTGTTAGTTTCCGGAATGTCGAAAATAATTGCCCTCCATTTATTATCCCATGTTTTAATTCGTTTCTTGTCGCCTATAACACTTTTAATAATTTTTATCCTCCCTCTATCACTTAAATAAAATGTATCATTTTTCACAATAAAACATGGACTACGTCTTAAATTAGAAACACTATTAGAAGTGTAATACCTATTACTGCTCCCATAAATACTCACTCCGTATTCCCTGATAAATTTATGGGGTTGGAATACTATCATAACGCTTATATCAAGCAAATCCCTGGAAGTATCTTTAAGGTATAGTAATATGTTATCAACTAAAGAGTGTTTTTTTGTTTTTTTCATTATGTTATTTATTATAATCAAAAAATGGACGGCCGTCCATTTCTTGATTAAATATATTAATAACTATTAAATAATATATAGATAAAACATTCCAGAATCTGACTTAGGGCGCTTCCGTAAATAACTTCCCCATCTTACGCCCACTGCATCCCTGACTATCAGCACTACTCAATCGCAAAGTCCTTCGCCCTACCCAAGGTAGGGCTCAAGATTTTGCTCAATTACAGTGCTGATATTCAGGGCGCATTGAACCTAATTTTGGGGAAGGTATTTACGGAAGCGCCCTTAGAATCGTTAGAAAAATTGATGCATCGAGGTGTTTTTGAGCTTAAAAAACCAAAGATGCAGCTGTAGCTGCATCGAGGATTTTTTAAGAGAAAAACATTCCCGAGGCGCCATTTTTATAGGTTATCAGGGCGATTTTGGAATGTTTTATCTATAAATGGTAAATGAAGCAACTCTGGACTCTGTCCCAGAGTATTTTACGGGAAAACATTATAGACCCGAATTTTTTGATACCTTCCTAAAAGATAATCCCGCGGCAAGTTGACGGGGAATACTCTTTGTTTGAATATTAAATAACTTTCTGGCGTTTTGGGTGGTTTTTTCGGCAACTTGATCAAAAGTAATTCCTTTCAATTCCGCAATTTTTTGAATAGTGTGTTTTATAAATATCGGTTCATTTCTTTTTGTGCCTTCTGGTAAAGGCGTTAAATACGGGCAATCCGTTTCCACCACGATTTTTTCCAAAGGAGTATTTTTAATCACTTCGTCTAAGGGTAATTTAAAAATAATGCCGTTAATGCCAATGTAAAACCCCGAATCAATGTATTGTTGCATTTCTTCTATACTACCCGTAAAACAATGCACCACGCCTCCCAAAAATGATTTATGATTTAAGATATATGATTTAAGAATTTCTAACATATCTTGGTGAGCGACGCGACAGTGCAAAATGACCGGTAAATTCAATTCTTGCGCTAAACCTAATTGCTCCCAAAAAACCTGTTTTTGTTTTTCTTTAAACAATGCCAACTTTGCGGCGCTTTTTGGCTTGTAGTAGTAATCTAAACCGATTTCGCCAATGGCTACTATTTTTGGACCGCCTTGCAATGCAAGTTCTTTATATTTTTCTTTGTCAAAATTTTGCTCTTGAATTAAAAACTCTCCTTCATCGGGATCGGTTTTCAGTTTTATAAATTCAGCGGCGGCATACATAGGATGCAAACCAATAGCCGCGTATACTCCTTTATCATAGTGCCCCGCCATTTCCACGGCTTTTTTACTGGTTTCATATTTAGTGCCCACATTAATCATCCAAATATTCTCTGCCAAGGTTTTTTTAATGACTTCGTCTTTATCGTTATTGAAAGCATGAAACTGGACGTGACTGTGGGTATCGATGATTTTCGGTAATTTTTCTTTCATATATACATGGTAACTGGCCAGCGGATAAAAGAAAAGGGCAGGGCGATCAGCGGATCGCCCTGCCCTAAAAACTACACGACGTGGTCGGAACCAGAGGCCAAGGGACTCTCCGGCGGACGATCCTCCTTTTTTGGCCTGGATTCTTGGGGCAGAAGTTCGCTTCGGAAAACCGGCACATCGCGAGGCGCTTCAATGCCGATGCGGACTTTCTTTAAATCCAGGTCTACAATGGTGATGGTGATGTTTTCTCCGATGATGATCTTTTCGCCCAGTTTTCGGCTCAAAACCAGCATAGCACTACCTCCGTGTGCTCTTTTTTAAATCCTCCCAGGCCTTAGGCCTTGAAAGAAGGACTCACTAAAAGAGCTTCTCATAATATACCTTAATTTATTTATTAAGTCAATTTTTCCGTGTTACATTTTTCCTCTTGTAACCCCTCGCAACCCCATCGTCATTGCGAGGCATACCGAAGCAATCTAGATCGCCGCGTCGCCTGCGGGCTCTTGAGTCGGGATTTTCCCGCCTTTCGGGCGGGATGAATCTGGCGACTTTACGCAATAACGGTAGTGAATAAGGAAGGCGCGAGGCGTTACTTCCGCTTTTTACATCATATTCTCGGAAACAGTATTTCTGATTTTCTCTCAGCAAGCACTTTCTTCATTTTTTCTACGGTTTCAGGCAAAAATGGTTCCAGCATCTTTGCAAGGCCACTTAAGCCAAAAAGAATATCAGAAATGACTTGAGAATCGCTGGGTTTTGCTTCCCAAGGTTTTTGTTCATTAATATATTTATCACAAAAAGAAATTAATTCCCAGATGGATTTTAATGCTTCATTAAACTTGAATCCGTCAAGATGTTTTTCGTATTCTTTCTTTGTTGCATCAATTTCTTTTTTTATCTTAGAAGTAGGATTTTTTTCTAGAAAATTTGGCTTGGCAGCAAGAGTGACGGTTCGTGCCAGTAAATTTCCGACGCCTCCGGCCAAGTCCGCATTATACCGCGCTTGGAATTTTTCATAAGAAAAATCACCGTCTTCAGTGGGTGAAATTTCCCGCAGCAAAAAATACCTCACGGCATCAACGCCGTATTTTTTTACTAATTCAAATGGGTCAACTACATTTCCCAATGATTTTGACATTTTCTGCCCATCAACATTGATAAATCCATGAACAAAAATGGCCTTTGGTAAATCCAGCCCAGCCGACAACAACATAGCCGGCCAATATAAGGCATGAAACTTTACAATGTCTTTGCCGATGCAATGCACATCCGCCGGCCAATACATGTTAAACTTTTTATCGTCAGATCCATAACCAATAGCCGAAATGTAATTAGGCAAGGCATCCTGCCAGACGTAAAAAACCTGGTCGTCATCGCCCGGAACCGGCCACCCCCAATATTTTTCACGAGACCGTGAAAAGCTCACATCTTCCAAACCCTGCTCAATCATTCCCAGTACTTCGTGTTTTTTGCTTTCGGGGATAATTTTTATACTATCTTGTTCAATTATTTTTTTAATTTCCGGTAGATATTTTGAAAGTTTGAAAAAATAGTTTTCTTCTTCAATGATTTTTATTTCTAATGTGGGATGAAAAATACATTTGCCATCGGTCACCTCTTTTTCTGTTTTAAACGCTTCGCACCCTTCGCAATACAGCCCTTTATATTTCTTTTTATAAATGTCGCCTTTTTCTTTGAATTTTTCCCATAAGGCGTATACGGCAGGCAAATGCCTTTTTTCATCCGTGGTTCGGATAAAATCCGTATTTGAAATATTAAGAACTTTTGCCAAATCCCTGAATTTTTCCGAGACCTCATTAGCGAATTCCAGCACTTCTTTTCCAGCCGCTTCGGCGGCCCGCAAGGTCTTTAACCCATGCTCATCAGTACCGGTTAAAAAATATACGTCTTGGCCAAGAAAGCGATGATATCGAGCAATAACATCTGATTGAATTGCCTCAAAAGCAAAACCCACGTGCGGAGATGCATTGGTATAGGGGATGCTAGTTGTAATGTAGAATTTTTTTGCCATAATGTATTCATAGATCATAAATCATAAATCATAAATCTTCAATGATACTGTTAGCCCATATGCTTCTGGGAGCCGTAGTTGGCTACCAAATAGAAAACATTCCCCTGGCCATAGTATTGGCTTTTTTGTGCCATTATTTTTTGGATTTGTTCCCCCATGTGGAATATTCCATTAACAACCTGCATGATAAAAAGTGGAAAAAATCCCTGCCCGACATGGCTAAGGTCTTTTTGGATTTTATCCTGGGCCTGGGAATTATTTTCCTAGTTTCAAAAAACCAGCCACTCATATACATTGGCGCCTTAATTGCCATCGTGCCGGACGGACTGACGCTCATAAGCTACGCGTTTCCCAACAAAGTGATGGCCGCTCATGATTACATTCACACCAAAAAAATACACTATTTTAAATACAAAAAAATCTCCAACTTCTGGAGAATATTAACTCAGGTAATTAGCGTGAGTATCTGTATATTGGTATTACTGAGATAATTGCTGTTGTTCTTCTTTCCTTTTTTTTAAAAATTCCAAAGTAAATTCGTAGACGATTCCAAACACGGGCACAGCAAAAATCATTCCCAGGAAGCCAAAAATCATACCTCCCACAAGCAGCGCCATCAGCACCAAGATGGGGGGTAAATCCAAAAACTTTTTCATCAAAAGCGGGGTAACCAGGTTGTTTTCGATTGCTTGGATGATGACCAGCAAAATAAGAATGTAGCCAGCTAGCACCCAGGAATTGGATATTCCCACAAATATAAGGGTCAATAATGCAGTAATAAGAGGTCCTATAAATGGAATAAAGTTTAACAATCCGCTGATTAATGCCAGCAAAAAAGCGTATTTTACCCCCAGAAGGAAAAAAACAATAAATGAGGCGATACCCACAAAAAGGCACGATAAAATTCGGGCGCCAAACCAGCCTGCAACCTGAAACTGCGCCCGCTCAAATATGGAAATAATATACTGTTCGTATTTTTTAGGAACTAAAAGCACCATTGCCCGTTCCGGACCGCGGTCTTCAAGAGAAATATAAAAGGCAAACACGAATATTAAAATTGTGGAATTGACTCCTCCAAAAAATACCGAAATGGCCTTTACCACTGAACCGGAACTTTCCTGAAGTCCGGCAATAAGCGAAGAGGTAAATGCTTCAAAATTTTGGGCCACCGCCACACCCATGCTTTCCAAAATAGGATTGAGTTTTATAAAATAATCCGGTATGTTTTTTACCAACTGCTGAATTTCAAAAAGAAAAATAGGTGAAATTAAATAGACCACAAGCCCGATGCAGGCAAATATTGAAATGTATACCAGCATCACCGCCAGCAGTTTTGAAAGGCGCAGACGGCGTAAAAAGTTAATGGCCGGTTCCAATAAAATTGATATGATCAGAGCGAAAAAAAACCAAATTACCACATCTTTCACCAAAAAGAGCACGTACAAAACAAACCCCACCAGGAGTATTTTTAAAATGGTAATCCACGAAATATCTAAGGTTTGATCTGCCATGCGACGAATCTTGAATTTAGTATCTGGTATCTTGAATTGAATAACTGAATGCGGAATTCCAAATTCCGTATTAGACCTGTCCCTAAATAAGATTTTACTGCAAATTGCATATTTTGGCTACAAATTTGCTAGAATTTTTCGACGGGCCTATGGGCAAGCCGAAAAATTCTATCAAATTTCTAGCTCAAAATCTGTAATTTTCGTAACAAATCTTATTTAGGGACAGGTCTATTCTATTCCAGCTTCAAGATACAAGATTCTAGATTCGCGTTTATAACTTCAATAATGCTTCCAACCCGGCTTTCTCTGATTCTTCTATCGGCCCGATAACGGCCAAATTTAATTTTTCGGACTGGAAAATTTCTTCGGCCAGTTTTTTAATATCTTTAACGGTCACCCTATCAATCATTTTTAGTTTTTCTTCAGGCGATATCATGTTTCCTTCCATCACTTCCTGGCTTGCATAAAAAGAGGCCTGGGCATCAGTGGCGTCTAGCGACAGCGACATACTGCCGCGCACATAGTCCTTGGCTTTTTTTAATTCACGGGGGGTAATGATAACATGTTTTAAATCCCGATATTCTTTTAAAATTAATTCAACAGCTTTATGAAGACATTCATTTTTAATTCCTGCTTGGGTTACCAAGTACCCCGTATCGGTAGTAGTATCAACTGACGTGTGAATGTAGTAGGCCAAACTATTCCTTTCGCGCACTGAAATAAAAAGTCGCGAACTCATATTTCCGCCAAGGATAATTGACAATAAGCTTAAAGCATACTTTCGCTTGTCAAACATATTGAAAGCGCGCACTCCAAGGCAAAAATGGGTCTGATCGGTTTTTTTGTGGTGAACCAATATCTGCGCCGCCGCCTGCTCTTCCCTGGCAACTGCTTTTGGCGGAACCCGAACATGGCCGACTAGAGAAAAATATGTGTTTATTTTTTGCTCTACCTGTTTTTTATTGACATCACCGGCAACACACACCACGGTATTTTTTGAAGAATAGTGACTTTGGTAATAGCCCATAACCTTCTGGCGATTAAATGCCAGAATATGTTCTTTTTCCCCCACAATGCGCCAGCCGGCCGGTTGATCCCCATACAATAAATCTTCAAATAATTCAGACACATAAGAACTTGGCATATCCAAATACATATTCAACTCCTCAATGACCACCCCTTTTTCTTTTTCAATTTCCGCGGCTTCAAATTTGGAATTCAAAAACATATCTGAAATCCAATCCAGGGCAACATCGGTGTGTTTTTTATCCACCTTAGCCCAAAATCCGGTAACCTCTTTTGAAGTGAAAGCGTTATAAGCCCCGCCGATCATATCCAGGGTCTCGGAAATTTTTAAGGTAGTGGGTCGTTTCTTGGTCCCTTTAAAAAACAGGTGTTCCAAAAAATGGGAAATTCCATTAATATCTTTCGTTTCGTATTTTGATCCAGTCCCCACTAAAATCAAAACAGTGACACTCTTGGCATTTTTCACCGGAACCACCACCACTCGCAACCCATTGTTTAATACTTTTTTAGTTATTTTCATTTATTTTTGGTTATTAAACAGTTTCTTACACGAACATGTTTTTGGAAAAAATAATCAAACCTCGTATCTTTGCCATTTGCCACATCATTTTTAAGCGGTTGGCAAACCCTTTTAAAATTCCCCATTTTTTTTCCTTAACAATAATTTTTAATCCTTTTAAATCGGCGTAGGCAACCGGTAATTTTTTGACAATACAATAATAATTTAAGGCGGTTTCTACCATAAAGCCGTCTAGCAATCTTTGATTAATCCCTTCAAACACTTCACGTCGCATGGCCCGTTCTCCGCCAATGGCCATAAGTGGATCAATAGCAATGATTAATTTTGGCATATCAAACAAACGCCCGCGCATACCCACACACATGGCGGCCATCCCTTCTCGCACCGGCCCAATTAATTGCGATATGTGATTCATAGAAAGATCCACTAAGTCCGCATCAAAAAATACAATAATAGGCGCACCAGTAGCCATAACTCCCTGCTTCATGGCGCCCCCTTTTCCAATATTTTTTGGTAGTTGCAATACCATTACTCCTAATTGGCGACCCACCATTGCCGTATTATCTTTTGAACCATCGTCCACTAAAATAATTTCGTCTAATTCCTTTGATTGTAGCAACACTTTTAACACCAAGGATATATTTTTTTCTTCATTAAATGCCGGGACAATAGCAGCAACTTTTGGATTATTCATGAAGTTTTTTTCGCAATAAACGAGGCAATGTTTTTTATTTTTACTTTTTCTTGTTTCATGGTATCGCGGTCACGCACCGTAATATTCCCACTTCTTTTTAAAGTGTCGAAATCAACCGTAATGCAATAAGGAGTACCAATTTCATCCTGCCGGCGGTATCTTTTGCCAATGGAACCCGATTCATCGTACTGGCAAACAAAATTCATTTTCAACACATCATACACCCCCTTTGCTTTTGCAACTATTTCCGGATTATTCTTTACTAAGGGGAATATGGCCACTTTTACCGGCGCCATCCACTTGGGAAATTTCATAACTACCCTTTTTTCGGTTTCGCCTTCCTCGGTAGTTGGCGCCTGATCCTCATGGTATGCTTCCAGTAAAGCCACCAAAACCGAACGGTCCAATCCAAACGTGGGTTCAATGACGTGGGGCAAAAATTGCTCTTTAGTTTCAGGATCGGTGTAGCGCAAATCCTGGCCGCTTTTTTCCATGTGGTTTTTTAAGTCAAAATCGCCCCGGTAAGCTAAGCCGTATAATTCTTTTTTTCCAAACGGATAGTCGTACTCAATATCCACGGTGCGTTTTGAATAGTGGGCGCGGTCGGCTTCGGGAATTTCTACTTCGTGCCATTTTTTCACTCCAAGGTGCCGGAGCCACTGGCGCATCTGTTCTAACCAATATTCAAAAGATGTCTGCCACTCGCTTTCCCTAACAAAATACTCAATTTCCATCTGTTCAAATTCGCGGGTCCGAAAAATAAAATTTCCCGGCGTTATTTCATTACGGAAGGCCTTGCCGGTTTGAGCGATGCCAAATGGAAGACGTTGGCGAGAAGTATCTAAGATATTTTTAAAATTCACGAACATCGCCTGGGCAGTTTCGGGGCGAAAAAAAACCTCGCTAGCTTTATCTTGGGCCGGCCCAAGAAATGTTTTGAGCATCAAATTAAATTGCCGGGAATTAGTAAGTTCACCTTTGCAATCGGGGCAATCTTTTGAAGTAATTTGATCGGCCCGAAAACGATGATGACACTTCTTGCATTCAATAAGTGGATCTGAAAATTCTTTTAAGTGACCACTTGCCTCCCACACTTTTGGATTCATAATCAATGCCGCATCAATGCCCACCATGTCTTGGCGTTGATGGACAAACCGCTTCCACCACTCTTGCCTGATATTATTTTTTAATTCAACGCCCAAGGGGCCATAATCCCAAGAATTAGCCAGTCCCCCGTAAATTTCCGATCCGGGGAAAATAAACCCGCGCCTTTTGCAAAATGAGACAATGGTATCAATTAGGTTCGTTTCTTGGTTTTTCATTGAATTCATCCTACCCTTAAAAGGGGAAAAATAAAAGCGGCGGCGGCTAGTGCCTCATTAATATAATTTTGAACCCGTAGAAAGTTGAAATCAGGTTAGCTTCGATGCGCGACGACAAAAAGTGGCCTCTGCGCCACCTTGAGGAGGAGCAAAGAAGAAGATGACCTGATTTCAGCTTTCCCAAGGGGGCGACGTAACGATAGCA
>MHOT01000022.1 GCA_001820175.1 Candidatus Staskawiczbacteria bacterium RIFCSPHIGHO2_02_FULL_42_22
AATTGAGCAAAATCTTGAGCCCTACCTTGGGTAGGGCGAGGGACTTTGCGATTGAGTAGTGCTGATAGTCAGGGATGCAGTGGGCGTAGGATGGGGAAGTTATTTACGGAAGTGCCCTTAGTTCATTCTACCTCTACGGCCAAAAAAACACAACCACCAACGCGTCAAGTTAATCTGGATGACGAGGGAAAAATTGTTTCAAACCTTGAATTACGAAATACTTTCGTCCAGACCGGCGAATTGGCCGCGACCAATTGCGCCAGGTCTCTAGGGATTTCGTAATTCAAGGTTTCAAAGTTTCAAAACAGCTCTAAACTAACAGCGGCCATTTTGAAAAATGGCCGTCGTTAGTTTTTTATTACATTTTTTGTTTATTGAACAATAATTTTTCCGAAATGCGATGAGTTGACGTGGTTATGGTATCCCCAACTGCCGGTTTTATTGAAGGTAAATGACCACGAAGTCCCCGACGCATCTCCTTTGCATTCATCAAAATCGTCATTTTCCACATCTGGGCAATGCTGCTGCAAAGTAGTGCCACTATAAACTGCGTGGACAGGATGCATAGCCGACCCCGTCCATATTTGGGCGGAACTTTGATTCTTAAAAGTTACGGTGTCCCCTGCTTTTATGGTTAACGATGAAGGAGAGTAGCCGGAATCAGTATAAATAACTTCATGGGTTTTTGGAATTTCAGTCACGGGTTCTGACGTTTCGGGGGGAGTATTTGTGGTGGTATCGGTATTCTCCGTTACCGCGGGCTGCTGGCTGGGAGTTTGAGAGGCAACATTTGCTTGAAATAGAAAATATCCCCCAACCAATACTACAACAATGACGATGGCGATGATGAGATTTCTAGACATTTTAATTATTCTAATTGACCTAATTTCTAATTATTCTAATCAATCTCCAAATAAGTGAATGCCTAATCTCTAAACCGTTTTAGAATTTAGAGTTTCGAACTTGGGATTTGATTAGGTTAATTAGAGTAATTAGGTTAATTAGGTAAATTTTTACGCGTATCCCGGAAAGAAGTCCGTTTTAACATGACGTTTCGGGATTCCCATTTCTTTCAATATTTTTTCAAAAGAAACAATCATTGCCCTTGGCCCTGAAATATAATACATTCTTTCCTTAAAATCAGGTGCATATGTTTTAATTATTTCCTTGTTAATTATCCCTTCTTTACAATTAAAATCAAGGGGGGCATGCTCCAAACTGTTTACCGCATATACCGTGGTAGTGCCAAACTGTGTTTTAGCTTGATCAAAAATGTCCCTATAGGCAATATCTTCATAGGTGTTATTAGCATAAAAAATAACAACGTCGCGCTTTTCGTTTTTATCCAAAAGATATTTTACCATGCTTCGAAACGGGGTAATGCCAATTCCCCCCGCTAAAAAAACCAATTTTTTATTTTTATCATAGGGCAATACAAAATCACCCGCCAGCTGCGAAGCCACCACGGTGTCCCCCGGGACCAGTGCTGCCAGCGCCTTTTTATAAGAACTTGGATTTGGGTAAAACTTTACTCCCATGCGCAATTCATGTTCAGTGGGCGACGAGGCAAGGGTAAAGTACCGGCGCATGCCGCGGGCATCCCCTTTTTTGTGTTTTAGGGTCCATTCCATATACTGGCCGGGCCTGTACCGCAATGGTTTTTCATAAGAAAATACAAAATCGTAGGTATTGTTGGCGATATTAATTTTTTCTTTAAGTACGGCTGCCAGTTTTATTTTCGGGCTTACCAAAAAAGAAAAAATATTACCAGCAAGCAACGCTAACTCGGGCGAGAAGTAAATACTGCCAAAGTGCACAAAGGGGGCCAGTAAAAAAGCGACCGAAGCGCCATAAATAATTCGCATATTTCTGGTTGGCGGAGTGGTGGCCGGTTCGGTAAGCATGACGAGTGCAAAAAATAATACCGGCGAATAGGCAAATAGTTCCCGAAAAAAGAATGTGAAATTTTGTATTGATAAAATATTTTGCGACGAAGTTACAAAAAAAATGACAAAAAAACTTACCACTAAATCAAATCGTTGTATTTTTCTTACCAGTAAAAAACCTGCGATTAGCACTAAGGGAGCCATGTACATATTGCCAATCCACCAACCGGGATAATATCCAAATAGATAAGCCCCCGCCACCATGGAAAACGCCGCGGGATTAAATACATGCTTTTTATTGATGGCCAAAATATATTTTGAAGCAATGGCTAATGCCGATATCAAGATTAAAAATAAAAAGCCGCTCCATGATGCTTCCGGGCCCATCACCAGTGAAAGTATGAGGGCGGTAATATAAGTTGATTCGGTATTCGATGGCGCTTTAAAAAGAACTTCAAACAGCCGGTTTATTGCAACACACGAGGTAAAAATAACGGCAAGCGAAATAATTAATTTAATCGGCCCAAAGGGCACTACCCCCAAAAAAGACCAAAAAAGCCCGGCGCACCACAAAAAAGCAAGGCACCAGCGCACCAGGCGGTACATAGTGATTTTATTGAGAAAATCGTCGATCTTTCTAAGCATAACTTACTTTAATCGTACCACCTCACCATCCCGAGTAAGAATCGTCATTGCGAGGAGCAGCAGCGACGAGGCAGGGTACAGTACTGCACCCTGCGAAGCAATCTAACATAGAGAAGTAGATTGCTTCGTCGGTTTGCAAGCAAACCTCCTCGCAATGACGACGAAGGAGCATTAATAGACCTGTCCCTAAATAACTTTTCTGCTGCAAATTCCACATTTCGGCCAAAAATTCGCTAACCCGTTTCGGCGGGCCCTCTAGGCAGGCCTCACCATGTTATCGAATTTCTAACTCGAAATCTGAAATTTTCGCTAGTAAAATTATTTAGGGACAGGTCTAATCTTGTTTCGTGTTTTCCACTCAGAGTTGTGAGGTGGTACCTTTAATCAGCTAAAACACATACACCCGGATTTTCCGGAGTCCCTAATACTCCTCCGTATTTGTTCGTCATTTTATCAACATGTCGGATGCAAATGTATCCCGAGGGACATTGGTTGTTGCCGGTACAAACGCTACCTTCCGCGGAATTCATGGAATTCGTCGCGGTTTTAACAGATAAAAATTCAATATCAAAAACCAGCTTTGCATTTGGGGGAATCACCGGAGGATAGCCGCTTGAGCCGTACCCCAATTCCGGCGGAATGGTTAATTTTCTTTTTTCACCCACTTTCATTCCCAATACTCCAAGTTCCCAGCCCTGGATAACCTTGTTTTCACCCAAGCGGAATTGAAACGGTTCTCTTCCTGGTTTTAAACTGGAATCAAACACCGTACCATCAACCAGCTTGCCCGTATAGTTTACCGTCACCAGGTCGCCCTTTTTTGCTTCGGCTCCAACGCCCTGCGCTAAAATTTCAACGTTCATATTTTGTATCATATAATTATTTGCACTTACTTGATTATTATTGGTATCGATGGTTACGGGGTAATTATTTTCGGGGGCGCTTGAATCATATCCCCTATTGTTAAAAAACAAAAAATATACCGCGCCGTATACCAACGCGCCAATGATTACATACAGCAGTATCCACTGCCACAAGGGGCGTTTGTCGTAACCATAATTTTTTTGTTGATTGTTTTGATATTCCATGATACTTTTGCAAAGCAAAAGAAATTCTAAATTCTAATTTCTAAATTCTAAAACGGTTTAGGATTTAGGGTTTAGTATTTAGGATTTCGTACTTTTGATTTAATTGATTATTTAAAAAACATAACCACTACATATATTGACACCGCCCCAGTGATTGCTAACTGTACTATTGGGGTAAGTCCGGCGCCAAATACCAACGGCATTTTGTCTGAATATTCCCACCTTCCCGCTTTTACCGAATATATTTCCCAGCCATAGGCAAACAGAAACGCTATAAATACAAATGCCACTAGATAATAATCTCCAAACAACAAACGGGTTATAAAATATATTATTACAATTACTATACCATCAAATGTTGATCCTTTTACCATCAAATACACAAACTTGTTTAATGGGGCATCCCAGCAAGTTTTATACAAAGTGCTGTGCAGTAATTCCCACAACAAGTTGATAAAAAATCCCACGAAAAATAATGTTACCAGTAAATATATCGTCATTTTTTCTGCGGCGGCGCGCCCTGATCTTTTTGCAATAATAAGTCCAATACCCAGCAGCCGCGCACGTGCGGACCTGGACCACGACAATGTCCTAAAATTTCTTTGTTTGCACAACCTGCGTCTTCCAATGCGTCAGCTAAGATGGGCATTTCATCATTGAATGTTCTATCATCATAAATTTTCTGGGCAATCTTTTTAACTGCCCCATCACCCCAACTAAGCCACGAGGGTTCAATAATGGGCTTTTCGGCAAAGGGACCAAAAATATCGCGAAGTAATTTAGACTGAGTAATGCGCTCATTGTCTCTTGCCAGCCTAGCAGCATCCGCACTATCTTGGGAAAGACCGACATCCATGGCACAATACCTAGCAATGTCGTTGACATTATCGTAGGCAGTTTCAATATCGTTGTAATAATTAGATACAGAAACGCTATAAACACGGGGCTGGGCTGGCACATTGTTCAATTCCTCGATAGTAGCATGACCGTCTGCAAATTTTTCAGATATATCTACAGATTCTCTTGATTGCAATGGTTGTTTTTTTAAATTCTCAATATTACGACAACAAGCGACAGCAAAAAGACGAATTTTTCTAAAATCCTTTATATTTTTAGTTTCTAACAGATCCAACATCTTATTAACATCCCGAGCATTGAGCCACCATTGCTCTAGTTTTTTCCCGTCTTCGAGAGGTGGTAAATTTTCTAAAGGCGAACCAGCTAGTAAATTTTCATTTTGCAGATTTCGTTCTGCCTCTTCCCTAGCTATGGCCTCCAGTTCTTCTCTTGTGAAATTTTCTGCTGGATTTGGTTCTTGAGGTTTTGGTTTTTCTGCCATATTTTTTAAAACACAATCACCAATGAATAAAATACCAACGCGCTTGGAATTTTGAATTTGGTTATTGAAATTTATTTAGAATTTAGAGTTTAGAATTTAGAATTTCATTTACATTGCTGGTTTCTCCACTTCATCTATTTTTATTTTTATTTCCCCATCAGTTAGCCGCACCACGTCTTTGTCGATTTTCAGCAACTCTGTTTTGGCTTTATTAAAGGAACTGACGGTGTTTCCCAGGTGATCCCCCAGACGCGACATGTATTCTGAATAGGTAAATAAGTGCTTGCCCAAACGCTCCACTTCTTTAATAATGGTTTGGGCCTGCTCTGAAATTTTTTGGTTGCGAAGGCCCTGCAGAACCGTTTGCAAGTATGCCAAAAATGATGTTGGCGAAACCACGACTACTTTTTTCTTGCCGGCGTAGTAAATTAAATTATCCGTCTCGCCCGCAATCACCCCGACCTTATTAATGAGTAAATCGTAATAGACGGCTTCCGAAGGAATAAACATAAAGGCAAAATCCATGGTTTTTTCTTCGGGTTTTACATACTTTGACGTTTCATCAATGCGGGTTTTTAAATCATTGACAAATGCCGTTTCAAATCTTTTCTTTTCTTGAGCATCGCGGCATTCCACCATTCTATTATAATTTTCCAGGGAAAACTTTGAGTCAACCGGAATAATGCGCTTATCAACAAATACTACGGCGTCTACAATAACGCCGTCTTTAAAACTGTATTGCATTTGGTAACTCGATGGCGGCAGGACATTTTTTAATACGGTTTCCAGGTAATATTCACCTAGAATTCCCCGCTGTTTTGGGTTTTTTAAAATATCCTGCAAACCCTGCAATTGATCGGCAAAACTAACCACTTGGCGATTGGTGTCGTCTAGTTTTGCCAGGCGTTCGCGCACATCGCCAATAATTTTAGCTGATTGACTGAATTGAGCCACGGCATTTTTATTCGATTCGGATAACTTTGTATCGAGCACTTGCGAAATTTGGTTAATTTGCTGCTGGAGCATTAACAGTTGACCATCATCTTTTTTTTCTGGTTCTTTCTTTTTTTTAATCAGCAAAAAAATCACTACGGCAATGCCGGCAATAATTAAGATGTAAAATACTGTAGTTACCGTATCCATGGACTCATTTTACTAAAAAAAATAATAAATAAAAAGCCCTTTGCAGAATGTTTCTGCAAAGGGTGTTACGTAAATACCATTATTGGTGTTTACGTCCTTGTGATATTAATCCCAATAAGCGCCGGGATTTTGCCAATCGGGGTAGTTTTGGTTAAGCCAATCAATAGCCATTTGATTGACTTGATTGATGAGGGAGTATCTTTCACTACCCCCGGGAAGTGCGATTAGTTCAGTGGTATAGACCACTTTACCGCAGTCCACGACACGCGCAACTGCAATGCCTTTGTCCTGCTGGTCGTAATCTGGCCTGAAACGAAACCGGAAAGAAAGGGTCAGGTAAGCGGAACGATCATAGAACGCCGCCTTATAAAAAATACTAGCGCGATCCCGATCTTTATCGTCCAGGAGCTTAGACCACCTGGACTCCTCAGTCGCCACTTTCTTCCACCCTTGCGGGAGTTCGACGTATTGAAATATTGGATCGTCTTTGACGATTCCGCAGAATTTGACTCCGGCAGCCTGCAAAATAGCATTGACATCCAGATCCGAACAACTCATCCGACTTGGAAGCGTGTCGCTTTCAATAAACGAACGCTGGCCATCGGCTTCCTGTTGCAGGATTTTGTCGGGATCGCCCCGCCCTACCCACATCCGCATGGAAGGATTTTCGAGCATTTGGCGCTGGGTGTTAATAGGCACCTTCTTGTCGCTCATGATTATTCTCCAAAAGATACATGCGTCTTACTTTGTAAATCGTAAACCGCACAACGCGGCAGGGATTTGACGCCTTTACCCTATAGCATATAATACTCTTTTAATGAATTTTGTCAAACTACTTTAAAAATATTTCAGTCAATAAAAAGGTAATGTAAATGCCCAGTAATAGCAGCCCCTCTTTTTTGGTAATCTTGCGGCCGGACCTGATAAATAAAAGGGCAAACAAAGACCCGACGATTAAAAATATTCTGGCAATTAAAAATGGGGAAAAATCCTTAATTTCAAATGGAGCGATAAGTGCAACGATTCCAAGCACAAGCGTAGTGGAAACAATAACCGACCCCATCAAGTCCCCCAACACCAGCCAGTTTTTTCCTTTCCTGGCCGATATAATAGAAAAGTATGCTTCTGGAAAACAGTTTCCCAAACCCACAATTAAAATTCCCACCAAAGAAAGCGAAATGCCTAATTTAGATGAAAAAAATTGAGCCGAGGTTACGATAATTTGACTCATCACAAGCAACAAACCCAACAAGAGTAATATTTTTACCAAATTTACCAAGAAGTGCTTGAAGCCCGTAATGATATTTTCCTCGTGGTTGTGGTACACCTTACTGAACCGTTCTTTTTTGGAAAAAACCCAAACACTGTATACCACAAAAGCCGCCAGTAGTACCAAACCATCAAACCGGTTTAATGTTCCGTCCACCACTAAAAGTAAGGGCAATACCGCAATAATTGCGGTAAATATAGCGCTTTTTTGGACCATTTCCGATTTGGTGGAAATGGGGTTTTTGCTGAAAAATATGGCAATGGCCATCACCAGCGTCAAATCAACCAAATTTCCCCCGATAATATCACCAAAGGAAAGTTCGGGGATACCCTGCCAGGCCGCATTAAGACCGACAAATAAATTAGGGAGCGAAGCGGCAAAGGCCATGACAAAAAAGGCGATAATAAATTCCCGCCAGCCCAAAAACTTTGCAATTTGAATCAATGATTTTATCAAACGGGAAGAGAGCCAGGATAGTACCAAGCAGGAAGCAAGAAAAATGATAATATGGAAAAGCCAAATCATGACTGAATCTTGAATTTTGTATCTAGTAGCTTGAATTGAACCTTGAATTCAGAATTCTTTATTCCGTATTCTATTCCAGCTACAAGATACCAGATTCCATATTCTAATTTATTTAATAAAATAAACTATTTCATACACGATCCCCAGTAAAAACACGATGGCCAAGGGGTAAGCAATCAGGGCCCGTCCGCCAATCTTTTTATGCATCAATAAAATGAATATGCCATTAATACCAAACAGTACTCCTCCCATCAATGATATTAATGGAATGAACGAATTAAAACCCAACAAAAAAAGCGCCACCGGAACCGTGCAGGTTACGGCCCAGGCAAAAAAATTACTGGTGCCAAGGTCATACACAAACGTCTTCTTTAAAAACAGTCCCTGGGTGATAAATGCGGCAAAGGTAGTGAAAAAACCCACGGAAAGCGCTACTAAAAATACCCCCGGTCCCAAAAAATGTTTAAGGCCCAAAAGCGCTGATTCGGTGGTGGCGTTTCCAGAAATGCTTACCACTAGGAAAACAAATAACACATACGCCACCGCGGGGATTAAGGTGCCGATGACGATGATCCGCTTTAATAATTTTTTACGGCCAGACAGCATTTCTTCCACCTCGGGAATTAATCCCACACCCCATAGGGAGAAGATGATTGGGCCATAGGGTAAAAACCATTCAGAAAAATTAAGCGAGGGGTTTAGGCCAAATAATTGCTGGGGGTGAATTTGAGCCATCCCTTTAACCAATACCACCACAAATGCGGTTAGTAAAAAAAGCAGGGTAAACAGTTCTATTTTGCTGATGATATTTACGTTAAAGTACACGGCGATGGCGCCCAATAAAAAATATAAAAAAATGTAATGGTAATAACTCCCTCCGAAAAGAGGGGAAACAATGGCGGTTAGGAATTGCGCTCCGACAATGACGTATACAACACAAAGACCAAACGACCCTAGTAAAATAGAAACTACCGTAATTTTTTTGGCAACAGAGCCAAGGTAAAAACCCACAAAACCGGGAAATCGCTTGTGGTCGGGGGTCTTAAGGCAAATATTTCCAAATATGACATGCAAATAAAGGACGAGGCCCACAAGAACGGCAAAATAAAAAAGGACTGGCCAGACGCCAACCCGCACCGTTATATACGGCAGCGATAAAAAACCAACCCCAATAATACTACCCGCCAATGTGGCAATAGGGTAAATATAATTTTTAAACAAATCTTTTACCATTGCTTAATTTTACACTTATTTAGACAAAACGGCAATTTTAGGATAGAATACAGTTGAATTTCTAATTAATCTAATTATTCTAATTAACCTAATCAAATCCCAAGATTGAAACTCTAAATCCTAAACTCTAAATTCTAAAACGGTTTAGAGATTAGGCATTCATCTTTTTAGATATTGATTAGAGTAATTAGGTTAATTAGAGCAATTAGAATAATTTAATATAACCTGCTCCCATCGTCTATCGGCCAGGACACTTGGTTCTCATCCAAGAAAGCGGAGTTCGATTCTCCGTGGGAGCGCAGGGACACAGTTCTTAGAAAACTCAATATGGAGGAACTATGAAAAACATGGCTTGGCGCGAAAAACAAATCATCGCGCTCTGTGAAAGCGGATATTCCGATTCAGAGATTATGGAAAAACTTGCATTGCCATTTGGTACGATAAGGTTGATAATTGAAAAACTTCTGCGCCAAGGGCGCATTAAACCCCGTCAGCGCGGCAGTAAAAAAAGTGCCTTTTGGCGAAAATTGGAAGATAGTCGCACGCAAACGATCATAATAATGATAAAAGAACGCGCCACCCTGCAAGAAATAGCGGATCACTTCGGCTTCACTCGCCAACGAGCAAGCCAAATCATTGGATGCATTAAAGAAATGCATGGCACAACGATACTTCTTGCAACAACAAAGTCAAGCTGGACAGTCAAAGAAGTTGCGAATGAACTTGATTTGGACATCCAGTTGATTTATACGATGCTTCATAATGGCCAGATACCCTATCGCAAAAGAGGAAAAAATAAGTATCTTATAGACGAAGAAGGGATGCGCCTGCTGCGTGCTCACCCGCAAGCTACCGGTGAACGGATATGCCCGGTCTGCAAAAAATCATTTATTTCCCGATATAATAAACGCCTTTGTTCAAAAGAATGCTTAAAAGAGCATCGAAAACAGCGAGATAATGCGTATTCTAAAAAAAGACGCCAGACCTTGGATTCTTGAGTGAACGACAAAAACCGCGAGTGCCCTGGAAACCGCAACATATGGACATCACATCCAGAAACCGCACTCCAACTCTTGCCGGATTTGCCAATCTTTGGCAGTTTTCACAAAAAATTTGTTCGGCGTAGCTACCGGCTAGGCCTTACAAATTTTTTGCTCCAAGCCGCCCAAGATTGCCAAACCTGCGGCGAGTTTAGTGCGGTTTCTGGATGTGATGTCCATAACCACACAAGCGAAAGTCAGCCCATACTTTCGCTTTTTTTATGTAAAAGATGGTGAATTATGAATTACAAAGTAACCCCTCACAACCCCATCGTCATTGCGAGGCGCACCGAAGCAATCTAGATTGCCGCGTCGCCTGCGGGCTCCTCGCAATGACGATTCTTACTCGGGATGGTGAGGTGGTACGGGGTAGGGGTAACTGCTTACACTTCTCCAATCCTACGTAGGAGTGTGACGGGTTACAGTAAAAATGCTTGACATTTCTATAAAATAATATATAAAGGGTAATCATGCCTAACGTAATGGGTATGAAAATAGCACCTTTTCTGGGAGATCGACTGTGAAAAGGATCCTGACAATCATCAAGTATGTAATTGAAGCCATTCTTCTTTTAGGGGTAATTGGAATAACTGCATGGAACGCCTATAATGAACAATGGATTTGGTTTACCATATTCTTTTTTATCTCTGCCTGGCTTCTAATTGAGATCGCCGATCTCTTGCTAAGGAAAAGCTTTTGGTTACGATTACTGTTTGCAGTAGTCGCCATTTCAGTGGCATTTATCGGAACAACCTATGATGAAGTAGCGCAAATACCGATGGTGTTCCTAATAGGTGCTTTAATGGCTCATAAACTACTAAAGTGGATTCTTAGGTTAATGGTTCATCGTAGCGAAGGCAGGAAAACTCGCCCAGAGGAATCCGAACAAGAGTAAAGCTACTCAAAGCCCGTTTTGCATCAGCGAAACGGGCACTTTTTTTACCTATAAATGAGCACACCAACCGGTTGGCGTATTCATTTAGGGAGCTATCTGGTAATCCGGCGGGATTTGCCAGTAATTAATAATGTACTGCGCCAATTTTTTAAAAATAGGAACCGCTGACAATGCGGACTTGGGAACCTTGGGATCGTCCAATTTTACCAAGATTAAAAACTGGGGTGCCAGCGCCGGGCCGTATCCAATAAAACTCTGGATGGTTTTGTCGGCGTAGTACCCCTTTTTATTTTCATAAGGCACTTGGGCGGTTCCCGTTTTTCCGGCCAGGTAATATCCGTGAATTTTAGCCCCGTCGCCAAATCCGCGCTCAACTACGTTAATAAGCATTTTATTTACCTCTGCAGCCGTTTGTTTTGAAATGACCCCTGATGAAATTTCCGGACGCATTACCTCTTGATCGGTGCCATGCACAATTTTCTCCACCATGTAGGGTTTTACCATGTTGCCGCCATTGGCAAATACGGAAAACGCCCGAACCAACTGGATGGGCGTCATTTCTATTCCCTGGCCAAATGAAGCGGTGGCAAACCCAAAATTCGATCCGCCTTTTAATAGTTCATTTCTCGAAGCAACCTCCCCCTGCAAGTCCACTCCGGTTTTTTTATTAAACCCCAATTTTTCTAGGTATCCGGTAAAAGTGTCGTGCGGGATCAGCGATGAAAGAAATACCGCACCCGTGTTAATGGATTTTTCCAAAATACCCGTCATAGTTTGCGTGCCATACTTTTCATGGTTGAAATTCGAAACCGTATCCGGGCCAATGGTTACCGACCCAGTATCAACAAAGGTGGTATCGGGAGTAATTTTATGCTCCTCAAACGCCATAGCCATGGTAAAGGGCTTGAATACCGACCCGGGTTCAAACAGTTTTTGAACAGCCGAATTCTGGAAAATTCCCAGATCGGTCTCCTTTGAATAGTTATTCAAGTTAAATGAGGGAAAATTAGCCATGGCCAAAATTCTGCCCGAATCGGGCTTTACGACAATAACTTGTCCCGACTGTATGTTGATATTTTTATGGGCTTCGGCCAGCAGTGCTTCGGCCTGGAATTGGATATTGTAGTCAAGGGTCAAGTAGAGGTCCGACCCGTTTAAATCAAAATTCTTTTCTGAATTAATGATAGCCAAACCCCTTCTGTCTTCGTAAATCCCCTCCTTGCCCGCAAGAAGGGTTTCGTAGTACCCCTCAAGCCCATACTGACCGGTTGAGGCGCCGCCAAAAAACCCCACCACCTGAGACGCCATGCTTGCCTGGGGGTAAAAAACACGTGTTTCCTTTTCTAAATATACCCCTTCGATATCTGCATTTTTTATATCCTCGATTTCTTCTTGTGATAGATCTTTTTTTATGATTACGTAAGAATTATTTTGTTCAAATTTTGCCGTAATGGTCGCTGGCAACACCCCAATACTGTTGGCAAGCGATAGGGCCGCCGCTTCATTATCTTTTATTTTTTTAGGAACCGCTACAACAAAAAAAACGTCTTTATTGACGGCAAGGCCTTTTTTATCCCCTCGGCTAATACTACCCTGGGTCTCTTTACTATTGGAAAAAAATATTTCACCACGATCCCCTTTAACTTCTTTAAAGCCGACCTGCTGGCCCAATGCAGCCGCTTGATAGAATTTATGCGCTACTACTTGCAAATAAAATAAACGGCTAAGAAGGATAGCCGCTGTGATGACCGCGAATGATAGAAATAGTGCTAAGCGCCAGCGCTTCAACGTTATGAAACATGGAACATGGAACTTGGAACAAGTGACACGTTGTTATGTGTTCTATGTTTCATGTTTTATGATTTACTTGGCTTTTGCCAGTGAATTTTGTAAAATTTGGATATAGGAAATAGTAGTTGTCTTTTCAAAGCCGAGGTCTTTTGCCTGTTGCATAGTATTTCCCAAAAAACTGGATTCGGTAAAATGGGTTTGGGCTTCCCGATTTTGGGCCATCAGCACCTCTATTTTTTTATTGGCACTTTTGATGGTATACGCTCCTTTGATTAATTGATTGACCATAACAATATAGTATACCACCAATAACAGAGAAGCCAGTAATGCCAGGGCATACGCTAATTTCCAGGGAACTTTTATGGCATAATTTCCGGTTCTGATTTTTTTTTGTAGCGCCCGATAAGGGATGGCTAGGATAGCAGTTGACATAATACTTTTGCTTCGTAAAAGAAATTCTAAATTCTAATTTCTAAATTCTAAAACGGTTTAGGATTTAGAGTTTAAGATTTAGGATTTCATATTTATAATTTTATTACGGCTCTTAATTTCGCTGATCTGGCCCTTGGGTTTACTAGGACCTCGGCATCGGAAGCCATAATCGGTTTTTTAGTTAATATTTTTACAATTCCCTCCTCCGCCCTTTCTTTAAAAAAATTTTTAATTATCCTGTCTTCTAAAGAATGGAATGCTATGATGACCAATCGACCCCCGGGCTCCAATATTGAAAGCACAAGCGGCAGTGCCTTAGCCAAACTTCCCAATTCGTCATTTACCGCAATACGCAATGCCTGAAATGTCCTTGTCGCACAATGAATTTTGCCGTGGTGAAACTTTCTTGGAATTGCCCTTTCGAGCACTGCTACCAATTGAAGCGTTGTTTCAATTTTTTTTATTTTTCTTTGAGTAATTATTTCTTTTGCAATGCGTTTTGCAAATGACTCTTCTCCAAATTCTTCCAATATTCTTTTAAGGTCACTTTCTGAATATTCGTTTACTATTTTTTTTGCCGTCAATTCGTTTAGAATTTGGGATTTAGGATTTAGAATTTCACTGTCATACCTCATGTCTAGCGCTTCGTCTTTGTTAAAAGAAAATCCCTTTTTTGAATCTTCCAGGTGCCAGGATGAATACCCCAAGTCTAGCAACATGCCACTAACTGGCCCAAACTGCACACGCTCAACAATATTTTTGACATTCACATACGAATCATGCACCAACACGACCCTGTGCCCAAAATATTTCATCTCTGATTTAGCATTTTCTATTTGAGTCGCATCTTTATCAATTCCTAATAGTTTCCCGTCTGGCGATGTTTTTTGTAAAATAGTTAACGCATGCCCGCCCTGACCAACCGTGCCATCAATGAAATTTTCATTAGGATTAGGGGATAAATATTCTAATACTTCATTGGTAAGAACGGGAACGTGCATCATAATTTGAAATTTGAAATTTACAATTTGAAATCAATTTGAAAAAAAGAGAATTTGAAATAATTGAACCGCGCCGTAACGTTTTAAAATTTAATCATTTAAAATTCAAGTATTGATTTCAAATGCACTTGCGAGGAGCACCTTCGGGTGCAGCAAATTGTAAATTTCAAATTAAATACCCAGGGGTCCCAGCTTCGAAACCATTTCCTCGACTCCTTTTTCCGCGTTTTTCGAATAATCATTCCACTTTTGCTGGTCCCATATTTCCAGACGATTTGATAATCCGCAAACAACCACATTCTTTTTTAGTCCCCCATACTCTTTTAAATAATCCGGAATTAAAATGCGTCCTAACTTATCCAGTGCGACCTCCATGGCGCTGGCCAATAAGTGGCGCGCGAAACTTCGGGCCTCGCCCTGCGAAACCGGTAAATTAGCTAATTTCTGCGACATAATCTCCCATTCTTTTTCAGTGTATACTACTAGACAATTTTCAACTCCCTTGGTAATAATCACCTTGCCTCCCAACTCTCCCCTAAACTTAATAGGCAGTGCCAATCGTTTTTTTATATCAATAGTATGCTGATATTGACCAATAAGCATTTAAAGATGCAACTATTAACATTTGACAATTGACATGTGACAGCTAACCAACGGCGACGTCGGTTGTCAAAGGTCAATTGTCACTGGTTAATTGTCGCTTATAAGTTTTCCACAGATAACTTAACTTCTCCCACTCTTATCCACTTTCATCCACTACACTATATTTATAACTTATTAGCGGCACTTACGTCAACCACAAACAAAAAATACCTTATTTGAACTTAAAATAAGGTAATTATCCACAGCTTATCAATACTCCATTTTTACCATTTATGGATAAATCCCAAAAACCACCATTTCCCACTTTTAATTAATTTTTGGCGAATAATATTTAGGCCTTAATTCCCTAAACACGCCACTTCCCTCCACGTTGCCACGAATGCGCCAATCAGTTGGCGTGTTTACAAGATTTTACCGAAAAATTCACGATCGTGAATTTTTCGGTAAAAGATTTTTAAGGTGACTAAAAAATCCCTTGTTTAAGGGATTCTTTAAACCATACTTTGTCGCATAATAACTATTCGGGCGTGACTGGTTGGTTTTTTACAATACTAAAATCATCCGGATGAATTTCGATCACATCGCCCTTGGTAATAGTGCCGGCTAAGAGCGCCTCGGCAATAACGCTTTCTAATTTATCCTGAATCACCCTTCGCATCTGGCGAGCTCCGAATTCCGGCCGGTACGACAACTCCACTAATTTTTCTTTCAATGTATCGGTGATGGTAAAATCGATTTCTTTTTCCTTAAGATTTTTTTGCAAGCCCAATAAATGCAACTTTGCAATATCTATTAAATTATCTTTGGTTAAGGGATGAAAAAACACAGTGGCATCAAAACGATTGACAAATTCCGGCTTAAAAACGCCCTGCGAAAATAAGGTATCTAAAATAACATCTTTTTCTATGGTTTTCCCCGCTTCTGTCTGGCTAAAAATCAGTTCCGCGCCAGCATTTGATGTGCAAATAATAATAGTATCGGTAAAAACCACTTTTCGGCCCTGCCCATCAGTGATGGACCCCTCATCAAACACCTGTAAAAACAAATTTAAAATATTGGGGTGGGCTTTTTCTATTTCGTCAAGCAATACCAAAGAAAAAGGATTCTCGCGCACCGGCGTCGTCAAAAGACCCTGTTCCTCCACGGGCACCACTCCGCCGATGAGCCGAACAATATCAGGTACCGACTGAAATTCCGACATGTCTAATCGAATCATCTTTTCGGCGCCTTGATCTTGGGGTTTTTGGTCAATATGTCCTGCCATTTGGCCGAAATAAATTTGGGCCAGGGCTTTGGCGGTCTCGGTTTTTCCCACGCCCGTAGGACCCAAAAATAAGAATACCCCCATGGGCCTCTTTTTTGAACCAAGACCCGAACGGGATCGGCGCAGAGCAATGGCAATTTCTTTTACGGCCTCTTCTTGGTTGACAATTCTCTGGTGAATTAAGTTTTCTAAGTCCAAGAGCACTGATTTTTCTTTAAATTCCATCTTCCCTACCGGAATTTTGGTCTTTTCGGAAATTATCTTGGCCACATGAGTGGGTGCCAGCAGTTTAAGCTGCCGGTTGCCCAATGAAAAATCTTTTAGGTTGGCCAAGTGTACTGCCGATTCTTCAAGCACATCAATGGCCTTTTTGGGAAACGGCGTACTGGGAAAATACCTTGCGGTCAAATTAATAATTTCCCTGATGGCCGGATAGGTAATTAAGATATGGTGCTTTTTTTCCAGCGCCGGTACCAGGTTTTGCAAAATTATAATGGTTTCAAATTCAGAAACCTCCTCTACTTCAATTTTTTTAAACATTTCCAAAAACGAAGGGTTTTGTTCCAAGTGGCGATGCAAGTCCTCAAAAGAAGTAACACCAACAAAATGGAAGCCAGGCATGGCCAAATATTTGCCAAGCATCGCCGACACATTGGTTTGGGCGATGCCTGGGGCTTGTTGGCCGATAAACTGGTCTATTTGATCAACCACCAAAATAACGTTGCCCGCCGCCAAGACCTCTTTTAAAATTTGATCCAAGGTTTGCTCAAGCGCCTCTTGGCCTTGAATTTGGGAAACCAAGGCAACCATATTTAATTCCACTACCCGTTTTCCTTTTAATTCGGCAACCCCCGTGCCAAGCCAGCAGCGCCGCGCCAGCGCATGCACGATGCTCTTGCGACCCACCCCATGCTCTCCCACAATGAGGGCATTGCCATCATGCGACTCGATTAATGCCATTTCCACCTCTTCAACTTCTTTTGTGTGCCCCACGATTTCTTGAAAGATATCACGGCTTACCACTTTTCTCCAATCAACCGAAAATGCATCCAAGGTAACGGTAAAGCCCGATGCAAAATCCCTACCCAACGACCCCAAGGTAGCCAAATTTTCCCGCGACCACACTTCGTTATTTTTTGCTATTTTTTTCTCAAGCGCTCCCTGCCAGGCAGTCAGATTTTCCACATCCTGCAACTTTAAATCGTGATCCGAGAGCACCTTTTTAAAAAATTCGTCATGGGCGGCCAGGCCCAAAAAAAGCTCCCGCTCCCCGATGTGGTCGCCCTGCCACACTGCCGCCGCATTGGCGGCGGCCAGAACGGCTTTTTTAAAGTCGTCCGAAATAGAGATATTAAATTCCTCATCATACTGCTGTTTTTCCAGGTAATTTTTCAATTCTGCCTGAAGTTTTTTAACATCCAACCCCAGGCGAAATATCAACACCTGACATTCCTTGCTCTCTAAAAGCAGCGTGTAAAGCAATAACCCGGAACTAGGCCCAGGTGTTTTTTTCTTGTTGCTTTTTTTAATGGTCTTCTCAATAATTCCTGCAACCGGCAATGTTAAAAATTCCGCCAGGTTATATTTTTTAGGATTAGCCAGGGCCCTGGCCAACGGAACTGGTGTCTCTGCCTTGGTAATTTTTAACCTAACAAATAAAAAAATTTCAAAAAATACCAAGCAACCAAGAAGTAAAAAAGCACAGACGCGCACGGCAGTGTCTTCCCGCACCAATCCAAAAATGGACAAAATACCCAGTGCCAATGAAGCAGTAAATAAGTATAAAAATAATTGACTGATAAGGCCCGCGTATTTAAATAGCGGAAAAGACCATTGCTTGTGAAGCGCGAGCGGAAGAGTATTCTTAATATTAAAATTAAATGGGGTATCCATAGATTAAAATAATTAATAATGCTATCCAAATAAGAGGCAGGGCAAACCAAAGCACCAGCGCCAAAGCGCCCAACATTAATACTAAGAATTGCCCGGCCAACCCCAATACCACCAACACCAGGCGGCACAGCGCGCCGATGAGACGGGAAAACACATTGGAAACAAAGGTATTAAAATACTCGCCAATGCTAAACCCCCTGGGATAGGTCCACCGGTATTTTCTCCAGGGGGAAAACAACGTAGCCAGCAGCAATGGGGCTGAAAAAAAATCTAAAGAAAAATACAGGTAATTTTTCCAGATAGAAAACAAAAACTTTGGCATATAGTAAAAATGCCACACAAGCCACATGACCAATAGATTTTCCTTACTATTCATAATGCGGTAATTTTATTAATGAAATGCCGATACTGGCTATTTTCCCGCCGCCCAGCATCAATACCCAAGCCAGTATCATCCACGCTCCCAAATTTAAGGTGTTATTAATTAAATCCAATGGCAGAATTTTCATAAACACATTCTCCATTTGTTTTTGAACGTCAAACGCGCCCACGTTTTTATTTTCTTGGATTTTTTGGGTTTCAAATATTTGAGGAGGCAACGACTTGCCGGTAAAAATGGCGTACGTTTGGTAAAACGGAACCACAATTAACAATAGCCCCGCCAGTAATAATATGTAGCCGATGATAATATTTAATTTTTGCAAAGCCATAATGCTTTTACTTCGTAAAAGAAATTCTAAATTCTAATCTCTAAATTCTAAATGTTCGTGAAACCCTAAATACTAAACTCTAAACTCTAAACGAACTTCGTTTTAGATTTTAGGATTTAGAATTTAGGATTTCGTAGGTATTTAGGATTTAGAGTTTAGGATTTAGTATTTAGGATTTCGTTCCTGATGTCTTCCGGAATGGGAATTGAATCTCCGGGTTTTGAAATGCCCGGATAACGCCACGCGCTAATAATTCTCCGCTCACCCTTTACATCTTTATACATGAGCCAAATCTCTCCGGGAATTTTTATTTTCTTTTGAACGGCAAATACTTTCCGGGGCGTTGAATATATTTTCCTGGTTTGCATGACGGCCACGGTTTGAGGCGCAATCCCCTCTTCCATCCTTTCTGGTTTACGCAATAATTGCGTCAACCTGCTTTTTGAAAGACCATACTGGCGCATTTTTATTTTAGCATGTCCGGTCCAATGAATATTCATAACATTACTAATATTTTACCATTTCCTAAAGTAAATTTACAATCAGCTTAAACTATTAGACCTGTTGCGTATTAAGGATTGTCGCGAAAATTGAAGATTTTGAACCAGAAATTTGATAGAATTTTTCGGCTTGCCTAGAGGGCCCGCCGAAAAATTATAGCAAATTTGTGGCCAAAATATGCAATTTGCAGTAAATCCTTAATACGCAACAGGTCTATTATGCAAAAAAACGCCCCGATGGATGTTATCCATCGGGGCCTGATCATGATTTTTCACCCACCCATGAAGCCGGGCTTCTTGAAGATTCGCCGGCCGCCGGCCGTACCACATTCGCCCTCGGTGCGAGGTTCACGGCGATCAAAACAAGGCGAACAGTTGGGGTGGTGATATCTCATGTTCTCCGGGAGGAGCTCATTCAGATACACTTTTTCACCAACGTTGATTTTCTCTTCGCACCCCGGGCAGATTTGCCCGCAGGCCGGATGTGTCGCGTCGACGGTGGCCTGATGGATCATGAAACGTCTCCTTTCGTTCGGATTTTCGGAATTACGGCTTCCGAAGTTGCCGCCACAACATGCGCTAATCGTGGTTTTTTGACTGGTTACTCTTAATGCGAATCTCGTTTGGCAAAAATATAAAAGAGTTTCGGGTTATTTGTGGATAATTTTCCCGCCAGATTTGTAAAAATGTGCTCGGCGTAGGCAAGCTACGCCTAAACATTTTTCCAAACCTGGCGATAAAATTCTCTCACAACTAACTCCGATTGCCAAACGAGATTCGCATTCTTAGAGTTTTTTAAGTAACCCCAAGAATTTGGCTGGCGGGCTGGCCGCCCATTGAAATACGCGTGCGGGAATCAGTTCGCCCTCGTCATTAACCTCGAACGCGTTCTCATCGGGCTTGTTAATGGGCAACGTGTCGTGGAAAATGAACTCGATCTGGTAAGGATTTTTCTTTCCTCTTGAGACGAGCTCGTGGCATTTTTCCAAAAATGCCTGTCGTTCCGACTCGAAAGGAAAAGGCCCAACCATCATGGTCATGCTTATATTAATGACACTTTCCATGGCATTGGCGATCCCCAGATATTCAAAATACATGGCAATTTCCTTTCTGTAAAAAGGTTGTTCGGCTGCCACAGCCGTTTCCCACGTTCGCGGGAAAAGATTGTCAAAGTCCACTTCTTAATTTTGAACCTTGAAACATTTTCAAAACTAAGAAGTGAACCCCAGTGAAATCCGTTTCACTGGGGCTTGTTGATTGTTACATCTCCGGGTCACCGGACTCGGGATCATCCTCATCGGGTGAAGGAAAATCCCCCAGCATATCCAGGCCCGTAAAATCCTTTGGCTCCAAAGGCCTCATCCATTCCGGAATGGCGTTGCAGAGCGCGATTTCAAACATCCACGCCTCTCCTGCCACTCCCGAATAAAATGTGTTGCCGTCTTGGCCCTGGGAGTCAAACCCCACATCTCTTATCTTGCCCATAAGATCCTGAAGGAAGGTCTTGCGTCCTTCGGATTCCTCAAAAGACCCGATGCAGAACTGCCATCCGCCGAAATTGGTGATTACCAGGAAAAATCCTTCCCGCATCCGCTCGTCCGCCGGCAAGTACGAAGGACCTGCCATATCCGCAGAACCGAATCGGATGGTACCGGTCCGGCTTTGGGTACTGTAGTTGAGCAGACAAATCCGATCCGGGGCCTCCATTTCAGAATCCAGATCAAAGGCCTTCACCAGCCACATTTGCCCGCCACCTGGCGCATTGTAGTCGCCGATGGCTTCGATTGCCAGGATTTTTAGTCCGATCTCTCGACGAACATCGTCGGGAAGAACGTACTCGAACTTGAGCATCCGTTCCTCTTGTACGAGTCGCAGAGCATCAAACAACATTTCTCGGGAAGGACCGTTCACGAGAAGCCAGCCGTCGAACGCAGGGGTCATACGACCCTCCTTTTGTGGAGAGAACCCATTCTCTTTTAAGAAGGCAGAGAACCGGCCTTGTTCCCCTTGACTAAACTCGGGGCACCCACTCATACGAGCAGGAATTATGTGGTCTATCCGCTTGGATTTTCCCACTTCGGAAAAATCTTCCTAAAAATTCCTCTGAAGTGAGGCAAACTAGAGTTTGCCATGGCGGGAGAAATTTTCATGTAGGTACTCTCCCAAAACCTTTTGTGCGGCCAGTTCCCCTGGCCGCTCACCGTCACCTCAACAAGAGGCCGGTGACGACCGGTATGGCCGCGAGGGTACACACCAGAAAAAACAAAACCCATACCCTCGGACTAATCTGGCGCATAGCGCCCCCTTTCTTTTGGGTTTAATTTCCTCTACGAGGTTGTAGAGTTAAAATTTCACCCACTTTTTAATTATACCATTTATAATAATACGAGTCAATAGCCCACCAAAAAAGCCCCGAAAGGATGTGAATTACGAAACCCCTCGGAGCTCTTTTAAATATGGGGTTTCGTAATCCACAGCCGAAAGGGGCTTTTTTGGTGGCTATAAATTTCTATTTAATTTCAACCTTCGCGCCAGCGGCTTCGAATTTCTTTTTCATCTCATCTGCCTCCTCTTTCTTTACTCCCTCTTTTACCATTTGAGGAGCGGCTGCGGCGGCATCAACTAAATCCTTGGACTCTTTCAGTCCCTTTTGGGTAATATCTCTTACCACTTTAATGACTTCAATTTTTTGGGCTCCTACTTCTTTTAATTCAACATTAAATGAAGTTTTTGCTTCTTCAGCTGGTCCGGCAGCAGCTGCTACTGCAACTGGAGCGGCGGCCGATACACCGAATTTACCTTCCAGCACTTTCACTAATTCTGCCAATTCCACAATTGACATTTCTTCTACTTTTTTTACCAGATCCTTAAACTTTTCTGGTACTTCTATGTTTTGTTTTTCTTCTGCCATGATATAAAATTTTCAATTTTCAATGATCAATTTTCAATAAATTATCAATAGAGTGAATTTTCAATGACGACGTATCGTAATTGATAATTCGATAATTTAAAGATTGATTGATAATTGATACTTGATAATTGATAATTATTTTGTTTCCCTTATTTTATCCAACACCCTTACAAAGCTCGTGGTTGGACTAGCAAGGGAACCAACCAATTTGCTAAGCAACTCATTTCTTGACGGAATATTGGCTAATACCAATACCCTTTCTCTATCAATAAACCGTTTTTCGAAGATTCCTCCAAGAATCTTGAAATTTTCATTGGTTTTAACGAACTGATTGGAAATTCTGGCTGGGGCGATTTCGTCTTCCATGCCAAATACCAACGCCAATTGACCGGGGACACTTTTTTTAATATGGTTCCAAAAAGAAATATTTGATTGGCCAAAAGCAATTCTCATTAAGGTTTTTTTACCTACTTTTAGCACACAGCCCGCTTCTTTTAGCTTTTTACGCAGATCAAATAAGTCCTTGGAATTTACCTTTGAAAAGTCCGCAAATACCACCGATTTTTGCTTGGCAATATTGGCTTTTAGGCCATCCAGTGATTGTTTCTTTTTTTCTTTTGTTAATGCCATAAATCGAATTTTCAATTTTCAATTATCAATTTTCAATGACGACGATTCGTACATTGATAATTTAGTAATTTAATACTTAATTGATAATTGATACTTGATAATTGATAATTTTACGCAAAATAAAAGTCTGCTTTCCACAGACAATAATGCACTCCATACTTGATACAAAATACCAAATACTAGAGCGGTCGCCTCGATAGGTCTTATTGTCATAGAACATACAACATGGAACACGAAACAAACTACGACGCCGCTTTTTGTTATGTGTTTTATGTTATGTATTATACGACGCTGCCTATTGTCTGTGGCTTATTTAATTATGGCTTTATACTAGTTTATATATCGGTCATTGTCAAGGAGATTGTAGCGAGCTTGGTGAATAACGTCCATCATTGCGAGGAGCCCCGACCGCGGGCGAGACCGACGAAGTAATCTAGATTGCTTCGCTGCGGCTAGCAATGACGAGAAAAAATATTACACACCAAACTATAGCTTTTTGGAATAAAATAAAGGATATTAAACCCCAGGGCAGAGCCCTGGAAGCGCGCCTTATGGGGTATTGACCCTGTATTACCTGCGTCGTTTGTGCATGAACACATTGCGATGCGTTCATGCACTGCACTAATCCTGGGCAATAAAAAACCCCGCCACACCATTGCTGATGTGTGGGGCTATGAGGAAAGTAGTTTTCACTCCCTACCAAAGAATTTATCCCAGGTCCAGCCCTCCCTATTCCATTGCTCCTTATAGGCGGACTTAGGATTACAGGGCAACTTTGAATCCTTCTTATACAGGGCCTCGTACTTACGCCTGCTTCTGACACCTAGTTTCTTGGCTGCCTTGCTGGCCTCTTCCAAATTTGGATAAAAAGAGGTGCCAAGAAACTCCGTCCAATTTTCCCAATCTTCTTGATATGGGTAATACTGATCCGGATTCATGGGTAAGCGATCGTCTTCCTTATACCTTTCCTTGTACTCCTTTTGGGTTTTTATGCCCAATTTTTTGGCTGCCCTACCGGCTTGCCGAAGTATTGGATAGAATTGCTTTTTACGTTTACCTAAAAATGTTTCCCAGTTTTCCCAATCCTTGGAAAAACGCCTGTTTGGGGTACATGTCAGTTTTGGGTCTTCCGTGTATCTTGCATAGTACTCTGCTTGCGTTGTAATGCCAAGATTTTGAGCAACCTTGCTCATCTCGTCAAGGGTTTTGTAGTAGGAATCAAAGAAATGGTCCCAACTTTCCCAATCAGCATAATGCTCATGAGGATCCGATACAAGCATTGGATCGTTTTTGTACCCTGCTTCATATTCCCGAGAAGTACGAAACCCCAACTTCCGGGCTGCCTGAGCGGCTTCCTGTAACGTCGGGTAAAATTCCTGTTCGCAGTGTTCTAGAATTTTCATCAGATCCACAATCTCGTCAGAGAATGTGAATTCGAATCCTTTTCCAGAGACCTCGAATTTTTGGCGTACATACCCTTCACTTTCAATTTCCTCTTTAGAGGTAAATTGTTCGTGGAGGTCAGAGACCTTGTTCATCATCTCAAGTACCAATCGGATGCGCTCAAGATTTCCGACAAAGTCCAAGACGATGAGTTTGTCCTTTCCGGGCCGCAACCCGCGCCCAAGCTGTTGGCGGAAGATGGTCAATGCTCCGGTTACACGGCAAAATGCCACCAGTCCAACAGACGGCACATTCACGCCTTCATTGAAGGCGTTGACTGCACAAACACGGCGAATCTGTCCATTCTTAAGAGCTTCAAGAACAGCTTGGTTTAACCTCCAAGTTTTCTCGTTGCTCTTGGCCTTTTTTGAATGGAACGTAGCCGAAAGTTTAAGAGATTTTCGTAATCCCTCCGCGTGTGGAATAGAAGCACAAAACACCACGGCTTTTTCGTTGTAGCCGTTAATGATTCTTGCAATTTCCATATCACGCTTTTTGATGAAGATACGACGATTGACTTCCGCCATCGTAAAGCGCCTTTTACTCTGTTGAATTTCCAGCACGATTTGCTGAAGCGCATTATCATCAAGACTTTCGTCAGTGATGACATGGTACTCAATCCGAGGCAACCATCCGCGGGCAATTGCTTCTTCAAGAGTAATGTTAATCACTTCTTTACCGAAGACATCGCGAATGTCTGTATCGTCCTGACGGTCAGGCGTTGCAGTAATACCAAGTTTGGCACCAGTGAAATGCTTTGCAACTGGACGATAGGTGTCGGCCTCAGCGTGATGGGCTTCATCCACAATAACAAGGTCAAAGTGATTTACGTCCCACTGTTTGAGGTTTTTACCCATCGTCTGCCATGTGGCAAAAACAATGTCTGCGTCCTGCACTCCGTCTTTTGACATGCCATTGTAAGTTGCCATCTTGGTTTTCTCGTTGAATACCAAGCAGAACTCATCAACGGCATGTTTGAGAATAAAGTTGTTATGCACAAGAAAAAGCGTTTTTTTGAAACGCATTTTCTTCGTAATAAATGCGACGGTCAGGGTCTTACCTAAACCAGTTGCCGAGACAACGAGTGCCCTTTTTTGGCGTCCTCGCAGTCCTTTGATTGCGGCATTAATAGCCATGGTCTGGTAGGCACGAGGTGTAACTTGCATCCCAGATCTCCTTTTTTTGGTTTTTGGTATTCGAAGTTCTTATTATTCAATTTTCAACGATCTTTCCGATATTCTACATTTTGATACGTAAGCGTTATAATGTCAATTGTTTGACGTATGAGCTTGGTGAATAATAATGTGAATCTCGTTTGGCAAAATATAAAAAGAGTTTCGGCCGCCCCTTTGGCGAGCCTCGCCTTTTGGCGGGCCTCTTTGCGGATAATGTTACCGCCAGGTCTGTAAAAATGTGTTCGGCGTAGGCAAGCTACAAAGATGGGAAAATTTGTTGCTACAAATTTATCCACATCTTGACCTAAACATTTTTCCGAAGCTGGCAACAAAATTCTCTCGCAAATAGAGGCGATTGCCAAACGAGATTCGCATTAATAGTTTTTTCTTGTCATTGCGAACCGCAGTGAAGCAATCTCAGTTCGCTTTTAAGATTGCCACGTCGTCCCGACCGCGGTCGGGACTCCTCGCAATGACGAACTCGGGGCGTTGACCATATCTTTTATTTACTACACAGAAGCGCGAGGGGTTACCTACACTACTATAAACATAACAGCGGCGGCCCGAAGGCCGCCGCTTTACTTGAAACTTTACAACTTACCTTGAATTACGAAATGCTTTCGAGGGATTTTTTCCAAATTTGGAGATGAAAATTTGATAGAATTTTTCGGCTTACGCAACGCGTCCGCCGAAAAATTATAGCGGATTTTCAGCCCAAATTTGGAGAAAAGACCCCGAAAAGTCTTCTCAAACGGGCATTTCGTAATTCACGGTAACTTAATAACTTTTAACTTAATTTATTTTTGCATCACCTTATCTTTGATATCCCGAATCAACTCCCCTGCAGTGTCTTTTCCGCCAAGGCCAATGGCGATAGCCAGTCCCAGCGCCACCGCACCGACAACTCCCCACACGATAGCCATGTACAATGTTTTTATTAATTCGCTATTGGGCAATAACTGGTCCAGCACCAAAAAGATGGTGAAAATCCAGATGGCCCATTTTGCAATAGAAGCCGCAACATACCCATACCCCACCCGCATCTTTTCCACGGCCACCCTTACTATTTTTTCAATAATGTCAGAAATAATGACCGCCACCACAAAAATTAATGCGGCAATGACCACATTGGGCAAATAATTCAGTACTTGCGACAAAATCATACCAAATTGGGCAAGATGCAAAATATCCACGGCAATTAACAGCGACAACACTACAAACACCCACTTAAAAATAGCACCGATGAATTCGCTGGGGTTTACATCCACATTTGCCTTTTGCAAGGCCTTGCGCCAGCCCTCTTTTTCAAATACGCGATTGAACTTTATGGATTTTAAAATTTCGGTAATAATTTTGGCAATGCCAACCGAAATCAAGTATCCAATAATAAACACCACGATTGCCAGCAATAAATTGGCAACAAACGTCACCAAATTTTGCAAAAATGGCTGGATGATCGTCAAAAACCAATCACTGTAGACCATAATATGAGAATCTGGAATCTTGTATCTTGAAGCTGGAATAGAATGAAGAATTCTGAATTCAATATTCTATTCAAGATACTAGATACGAAATTCAAGATTCATTTTTATTACTTCATTATCCTCCTTACATCCTATACAAATCAAGTGCCTCCTGTGGATAAGTCCCGTTAGAAATCACGCCCGCCCCGTTAGAAGTTCTATGGTTAGGGGAAATTATTTGACTAAAGCCCTTATTTCTAACGGGGCCCGCGCTTTGGGCGCCCGAAGGGCAGGTGGGCGGGCTATTTCTAACGGGATAAGTATTTTTGCCACTCAACGGGTATTTCTATTGATAATGCAATTATCTTCTGTTCCGTGGCGGCCTTAAAAGATAAGCCGGTGGCGCATAGAGCGATAGCCCCAGAATCAGGCCAACCTTGGCCGCCATATTTTACATCCCCTAAAATGGGAAATCCGGCCAGGGATAACTGCGACCGGATTTGGTGAAATTTTCCTCCATCTATTTTAATTTTTAACAAAGAATAATTTCCGTGAGATTTTAGAACCTGGTAATATAATTTTGCTTCCTTGCCGTCTGGAAAACCCCGAGCTTTCATGGTTTTAGTATCTTTTCCCAAAATGTTCACCAGTATTCCATTATTTTTTTCGGGCTTGCCACACACAATCGCCCGATACGTTTTTTCAACGGTTTGGTTGCGAAATTGATCTGAAAGGCGGCTAGCTCCCTTACTGGTCTTGGCAAAAAGCATAATTCCCGACACCGGCCGGTCAAGTCGGTGCACCAAACCCAAAAACACATTTCCGGGCTTATGATACTTTTCTTTTAAATATTGCTTCACGATCTCAAGCATACTTGGACCCTGAAGCGCCAGCAACGCCTTTGGCGTAGCCAATGCGGGCTGGCTCAAAACCCCCGCTGGCTTAACTACCGCGACTACATGATTATCCTCGTATAAAACTTTAATAGTCATATAATTTATGGTATAGGTAAATTAGAAGCGAACCCCCCTTTTTGTTTCCTGTGAAAGGAGGAAACACCATGAGACGTATCTTCTACGTCTGCTCGACCCTGAAAAACGGGGCGTTGACTAAAAGCTTTTTTAAAAAAAGCTTTGAATCAAAGTCATCTGCTCTCCCCAAAACCGGCTCTATAATCGCTCCTGGGTGCCTTGCCAGTGACTACGGAACACTGAGGCAAGGAGAGATCACCGATGTCAAGGTGTCGGAAGACATCATCTCCATTCTGGTCAGGACGGAAACGGCAGAGGAAGATTTGCGGGGTTATCTTACTTCGAAGAATGGCTGGGAAGAGGTTTCCCGCTTCGAAGAGTGAATCCCGAAAATCGGTCCCGCGAAAACACCTCAGTAGTAGAAACTTATGTTTCACTACGGGGCAAGTTTTCGCGGGACTTCTTACGTTTTTTTCTACTCTCCAGATGGGGCGCAATCGGCCGCGGCCAATTGCGCCTGCGCATTATCTACCAGCTAATCATTACCAACTAATCTTTTGATTCTTTCCGCCTCGCCTTCCACCACATCGCCATCATATTCTCCGCTATGCCCCCTTGAGCCCTCATACGAGGGCTTTTTCTGGTCCAAATGCAAGCTAAAATTCAGTGTCTTTCCGCCACCGTCATTGCGAGGCGCCACGCCTGCGGGCGTGGCGCTCGAAGCAATCTCTTTTATATACAAATGAAACCTCGGATAATCATTCCTGGTCAACTGTCGCACAATAGAAACTTCGCCGTCTTTCTGAAAATATGCCGGCTGGTAGCCAATTGTTCGCATTAAATCGTTAATACTTTTTTGTAGGTTTTTTATTGCAAATTCCACCCCAGTAGAAGAATTTTGACAGCCTGCGAGCAAGTTTTATTGCCGTTAAACTCCAAAACTCTTATTTATTAATATTAGACCTGTTGCGTATTAAGGATTTACTGCAAATTGCATATTTCGGCCACAAATTTGCTATAATTTTTCGGCGGGCCTATGGGCAAGCCGAAAAATTCTATCAAATTTCTGGCTCAAAATCTTCAATTTTCGTAACAATCCTTAATACGCAACAGGTCTATTTATATTTATACTTATAAAACTTGCCGCAGATAACGATAGTCAAAATTCTCTACAGGGTAGCCGCAGTACAAGAGCGTAGCTCTGTACACGACGTTGCCCTGTAGTGAAATTTGGCTTTGGTTTTAACCGCGCGAGGCCCCGCAAGGCCTCGCGCGGGCTGCCAAATTTCTACTACTGGGGCATTTGACAAATTATTAATTATATAATACTATATGACCAGCACACGACAAGTGGCTTGCTGAAAATTAACAATTCCCAGATAAGAATTGGAAAGGAAATAATCATGAATGATTATTATCTGGCCTTTGCGAGCGGGGAGTGGTCGTGTTGTAGGACATTAGACTTCCAAGCAGAGAACGACGAGAAGGCAAAAATTTTTATGCGGGATTTCGAGGATAGAACGGGCTATGCTGTTCACTCCCTTGTACGAAAAAATTACTCAGAGGGAGCAGGGCTGCAAATCTATCATGGGGAAGTATCTTACCGTTTCCATAAAAAATAATTCCCCAAGGGACTACATACCAGCTGCACTCACAGCTGGTTTTTTATTTGAAAATTTATTAATTGGGATTTGATTAGGAATTAGAAATTAGAAATTCCGCGCGCGCCGCAGCGCGCGCGGCCTATCCGTGTTTAAACTCAACAAATCATCCACATTGTCCGTAGCCCCTCATGCCCCTCCAATCCCACACTCGTCGTCATTGCGAGGTCTCGCAAGGGCGTGGCAATCTCCACCGTATTTTTCTTACTGCATTTACAAAGATTGCTTCGTCGCTGTGGCTCCTCGCAATAACAGCGGGGTGCGAGGGGGTTCTATTGTCCTGTTTGACAAATTGTAACACATGCAATAATATATGGTTAGTACAAATTTGGAACTCAAACGAAGGGCGTAGCGATGAACAAGAAAATCTATTTAGGGACGGTTTCATTTGGCCCCCATGGAGAGTTTTCCTGGAAATACCATTTTCATGCCCATAATGTAGAAGATGCTGATCGCATTTTGCGAACACTCTTTTTTGAAGACAAGCCCGAATATCGCGATAAATCAGGAGATTATGACTTTGCCTTCGTAACCTCGGTCGAAGAAATTGTGCTCCGTAAACCCAAGAACTAATATTCTTTATACCAGCCGCGCCCAGTAGCTGGTTTTTTATTAATCCTGAATTTTCGCAAGCGACTCTTTGATTCGCTTTATCTCTTTTTCGATCAAGGGGCCCTTACTCATAACATCATGTGGACGGGGAGAATTTTCAACATATAAAGAGAAATGATGTCCGCGATCACCGCCATTGAGTATTTTTACCAATAAATTAAATCTTGGATAATCGTTTTGGTTTATTTTACGAATTAAACTAAATTCGTCGTCTTCAAACCCCAAGAGCACATACTCGGCAAGCCGTTCAATATCGTAAACACTATGATCTAAATCCATAAGCCTAAATTCCATAATATTGCGCCCAGCAGCTGGTTTTTTTATTAGACCTGTCCCTAAATAAGATTTGTTACGAAAATTACAGATTTTGAGCTAAAAATTTGATAGAATTTTTCGGCTTGCCCATAGGCCCGCCGAAAAATTATTGCAAATTTTCAGCCAAAATATGGAATTTGCAGTAAAATCTTATTTAGGGACAGGTCTATTTTAAGATTTAAACGAGATTGCTTCGGCGCACCTCGCAATGGCGGACGTTTTCGTTTCCGCGTAATTCCGCGTGAATTTCTGCGTAATTCCGCGTATTATTGCTGATGCAATAATGTTAGCCATGTTTAAACTCAATCACATCTCCATCCTTAACCACATACTCCTTCCCTTCGGTTCTTATTAATCCTGTCTGCCGTGCAGCACCGTAGCTTCCGGCTTTCAATAAGTCATCCCAAAAAATGACTTCGGCTTTGACGAATTTTTGCTCAAAATCGCTATGAATTACTCCGGCGGCTTGCGGCGCTTTGTCGCCTTTATGAATTGTCCAAGCACGAGTTTCGTCTTCCCCGGTAGTTAAAAACGTTTGCAAGCCCAATAATTCATAGGATTTTTTTATTAAAATGTCCGTACCGGATAATTCAGGCAACCCCAACTCAATGCGTTCCTGCCTGGTCAAATTTTCGGCCTCTGCTTCAGTGCCAATATCAACTATCAAAGTGTTGGGGTCTCCGACACCCCAATTCTGCACTTCCTCCGGTTTTCCATTTAATAAATATAATCTTGGTTTTAAGGTAAGCAATTGGTATTGATTTAAAACCTCTTTTTCATCATCCAACCATTCCTGTTCTACCAGCACCTTTTGTTCCCTGAGCAACGCCAGGGCTTTTTTTATAACATTTACCTGCTTTTCCGTCCATCCCTTATTCGCGCGAATAAGCCGGTCTATATCCCCCACTTGTTTTTCCAGGGTTTCCAAGTCCTTCAATATTAATTCTACATCTAAAATTTCTTTATCTTTTAATGGATTTATTTCTGTTTGGGTATTAATAATGTCCGGATTTTTGAAAGCGCGCAATACATACAAAATAGCATCGGTTTCACGGATATTAGCTAAAAATTTATTACCCAACCCCTCGCCTTCACTGGCACCTTTGACAAGCCCCGCAATGTCCACAAAATCCACGGTGGTGTATATTTTTTTTAATGACTTTGAAAATTCAGCTAACTTATCAATTCTTTCATCGGGAACCAAAACCACCCCGACATTGGGGTCGATAGTCGCAAACGGATAATTGGCAATCAGCACTTGCTTTTTGGTTAATGTTTTAAATAAGGTGGACTTCCCGACATTGGGCAACCCCACGATTCCTATAGATAGTTTTGAACTCGACATATTTTAAAAACTTTTTAGTAATAACAAAACGTTGGCTCAATTCCCAGTTTACCTGTTATCCAGGTTTTGACTTCCCCTGTTCCGCCAATTTCGTCAATCAAGCCATTTTCCTTTGCCGCCATTCCCAGCATTGTAGAGCCATCAGCAAGTTTTTTAACTTTTTCAATATCCAGCTTTCGGTTTTCAGCCACCTTTTTAACAAAAAATTCGTGGGATATTTTAATGTCTCTCATAATCAGTTCTTTTTCTTCTGCCGTCAACGACTTGTCGGGGTCGCCAGTATCTTTGAATTTCCCAGACGATAACTGATTATAGGTTATGCCATCTTTCTTGTCTTGTTGGGAATAGTCCAGATAAGAAGCAGTTACCCCTATGCTCCCGATATCCGAAATTTCACTGGCAAAGACCCTATTGGCGACCGAAGCTATCAGATAAGCACCCGAAACCCCGCCCTCCCTAATCAGGGCAATGGAGGGCTTATTTAGGCGTTTGACAGCGTTCATAATTTCCTCCGAACCCACGGGAGAACCACCATAAGAGTCTATTTCCAAAATAACTGCTTTTATATTTTCGTCATCCCTCGCATTATTAAGCTGTGAGACAATATAACCAGCGGAAACCAAGTCATCAGACATTGCCTCTTCTGAATCGGGATTTTTGATATAGCTGACAATTTCTCCCTCTATGCTTATTACGGCTACATTTTCATCGGGATAGCAAATTTCAGCAAAAGAGTCGTCTTCAGCCGCAAAATTGAGGGCTTTTTCTCCCCAGTAAGCCAGTGCAGTCAAAATTACAAAAACAATGACGGCAATTTTTAGGATTTTTTTAATTTTTTCATTCATGGGATTATTTTTCTTTATCTACTACCGAGCATACTTAATACTAATAATAGCACTACCACTACAACCCCAATCCACTTTCCAAACTTTTTACTTACATCCATGCTACGACGATTACTAATCCCAAAAATTTTCTTAATTTCTTCTTCCATAAATTTATTTTATCCTAATACCAATTTAACCAATAAAATAAAATTGGAACAAGGCGATCTAAGCATTCGGGTTTCGGATACTTTCCACAAACATCGGTAGTAATATAAAAAGAAAGAAATAAAAAAACTATTACTGTAACTAAAACTCCTAATAAAAGTTTTGATAAAATCTCTTTATTTATTATTTTCATAAATTTAGTTTACTAATTTTGTAATTCTATTTCCATAAATGCTGACTAATCCAATTTGTCATACAATTTAGCAACAAAAAAACCTCGTGACTTTCGTTGATCTTTATATATCCCATTATCCCAATCCTCGACACCTAATCTCTCTTGATATATCCTATCAGCCATTTCTTCCTCAAATTTCGAATTATCCGACGCATAGTCTTCCGCATTGATATATTGAGGCATAATTTTCACGGACTCCAAAATATCTTTCCCCATTCTTTGGGTTCTTGGTTGGTGATATTCATTAGTTAGAATGGCTATTTTTCTATCTTTTAGTTTATCAATTTTGTTATGACGCTCTAGTATTTTTCTTATTGCGTGCAAATTTCCATTGGTATCAGAGCTTGATTCAATTCTTATGATTTTATTATCAGATACACCTCTTTGTATCAAATAAAGCTTCATAAAGTCTACCTTTGTCTTACTTCCCCCAACAACTATAATTTTTTCAGCTTGGATTTCTTCGGAAAAAGCGGCCCTCATTCGAATATTTCCGCCATCATAAAGGAACTTTCCTGAATACTCATTTTTGTTATCACTCAAGTCTTTGAATTTAATAATTCCGTCATTGCCTACCTCGGGATCGCCTGGGCAAAGCACGACCAATATATCACATATGATTTTTATTTTTAACATACTTGTTTTATTTAATACTATATTATTTAGCAACTGAATCTAGTTTTTCAAAATAGTCAATTTTTTCCATTATTTTAAATTACCTATCAGTAGTCATATGCAATACTTCCTGGGTAGCCTTAACTGAAGGGTTACTGGTATTTTTTAAAACTAATCTAAAGTATTCTACCTTACATCTTTGCGCTCCAGAATATCAAAGCCATCTATAACAGCATCGCATAAAAAGTTTTCCAGTTGGCTTTGGTCATCCTTGGTTTGGGCCTTATAAAGATAGGTGTAGTAAAGCTGTTTTTGTTGCTGACGAATAATGGCTGGCGCCACATTATTTTCCAAGAGCATTACTGTCATCAATAATCTCCCTACTCGGCCATTACCGTCAGAAAATGGATGGATTTGTTCAAACCTACTATGCACCTTGGCAGTTAAAGCGATAATGTCTTTAGTTTCCTTGGCAGCCTCTTTGATGACTTCTGGCACTAATTTAGGAATACTCAAATAATTGGCTGTCGGTAAATTAACGCCGGTAATTCTTACGGCATGATTGCGATATACCCCAGCATCCGGGCGGACACCATTCATAAGTATGCTGTGGAGTTTAAGAACTAAGCCTTCACTAATTTTTTCTTTTTGAGTTATAAAATCAAACAGGTAATTTAAGGCTGTCTGGTGGTTTTTTGCCTCCAATTGTTCATTGAGGCTTTTGTTTGGTAAAGCAACATTATCAAAAAGAACGGCGGCGGTGTCGGGTTCGGTAAGAGTGCTTCCTTCTATACTATTGCTGTGATAGGTAAGTTTTAAGATAAATTGGTCGCGGATATCCGGGTTCCGCAATATTTCATCAACAATATTTTTGTGGCCAGATGCTTTGTGTTGGATAACTTGCTTTTTAGCGGCAAGCTCTGTACTGGGAATTACTTTTTGACCGGTTACTTCTAAAAAAAGTTCGTCAATTAAGGCTCGCATTTTTGGCCGCGGATTAGATTTGCCTGTCCACCAACTATTAAAGGCAGCAAAAGACACGCCAAACCTTTCGGCTAATTTGGCTTGAGTCAGACCCGTCATTTTTTTAATAATCTCTAGCTTTTGCCTTATTGTCATGAATTTACTAGTTTAAACCCATATTATCAAACTTTATAAAGTTAGTCAAAAAAATGAAAGTTTATATAGTTAGACCTTTCGCTTGAAACAGAAAAAGAGGCATTTTAGCCTCTTTTCATCTAATTGGAAGTTTTATGCTAAATGAGAATGGTATCACTTTACCGCTAGCAAAATATAGTATTGCGTTCTGAGCTGTCCAATGGATAATGACATAGTTTATTTTTTAAGCCAAATTTCTGACTCTACTAAACTATTCCTTTCGTCAATGTCTTTTCTTTGTAATTTTAACTTTTTCCCCTCATTTTTATAATCAGTAAAAGTCAATTCAATTTCTTCGAAATCTTCGTAAGTCGCTTTGTCAACAAAAAATGAAATATAGTAATTTTTAGAATCATCTTTACTTATATATGATAATGATAAAATATCTTGTTCGCTTGAAATATTTATTTTATAGTCTCCGTCGGTAAAACTTAAATCATCTTTCCAGGTAAGTGAAAATTTATTAGACCTGAAAATGGTACCCTTATACATTTTTACATCTCCAGGATATTTAATATTCACATCAACCTGTTTTACTTCAAAACTTTTATTAGAAACTACAATTGAAGTTTTCAAAAAATAGCCGATACCGCTAGCTGAAATCTTGCCATTGCTATAAAATTTAAAGTCTACAGCAGCGTATATGTTAAACATTTTACCGTGAAATTTCGATTTTTTAAAAATGCTCACTAAATAAGGTAAAAATATGGCAATAATAGATATAATCAAAGCAAGTACCGATAAAACTAGTGGAAACCAGTCCCTGTACCATGGAGTTAATTGCCAATTTTCTATTATAACTTTTATTGGGTCCATATTTTAATTAATTACCTTGAATTGCTTCCCAGTAGTCGTTTGCAATATTTCCAGCGTGGCTTTTACTGAAGGATTACTGGTATTTTTTAGAATTAATCTATCGCCGTATTTATTTAGCAATGGAGTTAAAAATTCGTCGCCCCAAGATGGAGAAAAGGTTAAAACGCCCTCAAAATTAACTTCGATGAGTTCACTCTCACTGATGCCTAAAAAAAACGACTGGGATGCCAAAGCCGCCTCTTTTCCGGTTTGGCGGGAGATTAACGTAGTTCCAAACTTTTTTAATTCTATGATCATAGTTTTAATTCTACTTTTCGTCATTGCGAGGAGTTCGCAAACGACGAAGCAATCTCGTCACCATTTACTAGATTGCCACGCCTGCGGGCTCGCAATGACGACGGGTGCGTAGATTTGGTTTTAATACGTTATTAGCGCTAAACAACCTCTGATACTTTGTTGCGTAGTTTCTATATTTAAATCCCGACTTCCGCTATGCAAATTTACTTTTGCGTCGCCGGTTTGAAATTGTAAGCTAATAGGATTTTTTGAAATAACATTTCTGACATATTTTAATCCGTTTCCCCTGGCCTCCGGTTCCCGGCCGGAAACAATTTCGGTAAACGCCACTTCTACCGCCCCCTTGTGATCTTTCAGTTCCGGCCTTGATAAACATGCGGGCTCCGCAATCCGCGCGCTCCGAAATCCTTCAAATCGCGTTATGTGGACCTTGCGGGAATCGAACCCGCAACCTCCTTCATTGTCCCGATAACTTTGGTGGACCCTGCGGGAATCGAACCCGCATCTCCTCATTGCAAATGAGGTGTGCTGCCGTTATACCAAGGGCCCACCAAAGTTATCGAGGATCCCGTATCAATTTACCGCAGTAAATTTATCGGGACAAATGAGGCGCTCTAGTCCCGATTCACGATGATAAAATCATCGTGAATACGAGGACCCTCGTATGGCCACGGCCAAGCCGGGCCATCGGGGCCAATTGAGCTATGGGCCCACCAAAATATTCCGAGGATCCTCGTATAGTAAATTCATACCATGAATTTACTATCGGGACAAATGAGGTGTGTCCCGATTGCGAAATTTACATTAAAAATTTTGCAATACGGGATCCCGTATCAATTTACCTATGTAAATTTATCGGGGCTGCCACTATACCACAGGCCCCGGTTTTAATTTGAAATTTACAATTTAAAATTTGAAATCAATATTTGAATTTTAAATTACTAAATTTGAAAACATGACGTCGGGTTTCAATTATTTCAAATTCATTTATTTTTTTCGCCAGCAGGCGAATTGATTTCAAATTTCAAATTGTAAATTTCAAATTATCTTAAGTATCTTCACTTTCATCTTCTTATCCCGAATCTCATAGTTAAACTCTTGCCCCGCCTTTTTGCCCATTAATTGCTGGCCCAGGGGTGATTGATAGGATAACTTATTTTCCAAAATATTTGCTTCTCCTGGCGCGACTATTTCGTAGGTTTCTTTATCCTTATCCATCATAATAGTTACCATTGAGCCAATTTCCACTTTACCTGAATTCTTTTTTTCAATGATGACCGCATCATTAATGGCGTTTTCTAATTCTTCGATGCGACGCAGTAACCAGGTTTTGCGTTCCCGGGCATCGTGGTAGCCGGCATTTTCTTTTAAATCCCCCTCCGCCGCGGCATATTTAATCAACTTAATATTTTCCGGGATTTTAACCGTTTTAAGTTCATGAAGCTCGTCTTTAAGTTTTTGAAGACCTTCTTTGGTAAAATACTGGCTCATTTTTTATGGAACATGGAACATAAAACATGGAACAAAACTACGACGTCTTGTTATGTGTTCTATGTTATGTGTTATGTGATTTTCATCCTACTACAAATTCCGAAAAATTCAAGATCAGAATTTGCAAGAAAAAAGCCACGGTTTGGTGAAACGTGGCTTAAGAAAAATGGGGTGGCAGGGTTGAAACCCGCATACACGCTCGTTAAAGCGCGTCCCAGAGGTACCACTTCCTCCGGGCTCTAGTTGAGCTACACCCCCAAGAAAAACGCTGGCAATCGGCCCTGCCGTAAAGCAACGACTTACAAAGTCATCGCTTCGCCGATCGCCAGCGAATGGAGCCGGCAGGAATCGAACCTACAACCTCCGGAACCGCTGAAACACCCGAAAGCGGAATCCGGCGCTCTGCCAATGAGCTTCGGCCCCTACCAAATCTTGAGTTAAAGAGCAAAAAAAGTGCTGGGCAATTGAATCCCCTCGTTTGAGGATTGCCCTCTCGCAAACCTCAAATTAACTCAACTGCCCAGCCATTTATGTATTTTCTAAAATACATAAATGGCTGGGCAGTTGCCATTAAAATTATTGGTAAGTTTTTATTTACTTCATACTACATGTTTCATGTTTTATGAAGTTAGTTCCTTAAAGTTGTTTCGAATAGCCGGATTTTTTGTCGAACCCTGCTAAACGCATGTAGTTTATAATAGATTGACACTCTTCGCCAAAGCTTCGACCCCGACTTGCGTCAGGACGCCTTAGCGAAACGTGTTTCCACTATAACTTAGTCAACTCTTTTAAAAAAATGATCCACGAACAGCTTCCGCTACCCGTGCCTTGTTCATGATTTCTCCTTTCTTTCGATTGGCATGGACTATATCTTCATCCGTTCAACCGAACGGAGCCAACGTGTAGTCTCTACGGGGTCATAGCGACACGAAGTGTCGCAAACAATTAACAATTGACAATTAACACTTAACCGAAAAGTTAAATGTCAAATGTTAAAAGTTAAATGTTCGCGCCCTTCGGGCGCGCTAGACTTCCCTCGGTATTGCCTTCATGCCCTCATTGTATCAAATAAGGAGCTAAGGTTCCACCGATACAGTTAGATTTTTCAGTCACATTACTGTGAGAGGTCGCGACAAGGTGTAGTTTACACCCACGACTTAGCCCTTCTTACTGAATCTAGCTTAGGCCCATTTGCATGGAACTTCGGCTATCCCCAGCTTGCTTGGCTTGACGGGCGATTATCCTCTAGAAACATAGAGTTGATGTTCCCACCGTACGAGCGGATTTCCCGCATACGGCGAGCTCTAATGCATTTTTTGCTTAAGGTTATAAATCTTAAGCAATCCAGAATCAGTCAAATGTTCTCCCATTTTTATCTTTTTCATTATTTCACAGAACAATTTGAAGTCTTTTTGTTTAGAATTAAACTGTAGCTTGTGTTGTGTAAAAAATGGGATGATAATTTTTTCTAAATCCTCACGATTTGTTACTTCAAAACGATAACAATTTTGATGATTTATCCGTGTATCTTTTTGAAAATACACATTACCACAACCAAAATATTTTTTAAGCTCATACAAAATATGTTTGTCTTTTTCTATAAGCTTAATGTAAAATCTTGGTTCAACTTTAACTCTTCTTGTTAGTGGGTTATGCAAAGCTGGATTTTTTACATAGGCAGTGAAGCTTCCTTCACCATCTACTAATCCAACCACGTAATCATTAGAGAGATTCCTTCGCATAAATATAATTTATGTTTAATATGAATCAGCTGACTTCTGACGCAGCGTTAGTAGTTTCAGTATACTACGTCAGATCTCCATGGGTCAATATAGTTTCTCTTCCTGGCATTACAACAGGGTTCCTTATGATTTTTCGCTATGCTCACCGCCTCATATCATAGCTCAAATCCCCTGGTTTTTATTTGCACTGCCATTTGCCTTCAGCCCTCCGGCGTTTACCTCGCGGTAATTCGCCTGCTGTTCAGCTACGCTTCCTCGAGTCTTAACGAGAAAGGAAAAGATTTTAACTTTTTAGATACTATACCTGCCATGCGCGTTTATTGTGAGTACAAGACTCAGGAACGTATTCATCGCCACGTAGCTGATTGGCGATTACTAGCAATTCCAGCTTCATGAGGGCGAATTTCAGCCCTCAATCCGAACT
>MHOT01000023.1 GCA_001820175.1 Candidatus Staskawiczbacteria bacterium RIFCSPHIGHO2_02_FULL_42_22
AATTCACAAAAAGTCGAAGAAAAAAAGAAAATTTCGGTGAGATTTTCAGAAGTTTGCCGGACACCCGTTTCAGTCAGATAGTTATATGATTTGACACGGTTTTTGGATATAACTGTTTTTGGATATAACTGTTTTAAACAACCCCCGCCTCAAGCTATCTTTAAGGCAGAAAAAAGCCCCACGACAACAACGTTGCGGGACTTTGAGAAAGCGCCTAGGCGGCACAGCTAAGGGTATCGCATGTATTTACGGTTTTGGCCACGGTTGCCAATGGGTACCCTCTTTGGCTCCCACTTCTATGAACTTCAGTTCGGGGTGAGTTGGGTCTGACAACCAGGCGACCGTTTGCTCAACATGATCGGGGCAAGCTCGAGCATACTGTGCATGTTCGTGTGCATTTGCCGAGGCCTCGAACATGAGCGTCGCTGGCTTACCACATACGTCACACTTGACCTGAACCATTACTATGCTCCTTTGTGAGAAATGTACTCATCTGCCACTTCACAAAAATTTACATGAGTAAATTACTCTGAGGTGGGGACGAGTCATTGCTGAATCGTCCTTGATGTGCTGTGGTCTCGCCTCAACGTATGTATTTGTTGAGATCCCCACTCACGCCAGGTGTGCTGTGAGCACTTACTAGGCACCTGCCGGACGGTTTCGCTAGTGGCCCGCGTTATCGCGGCCCCAGGAACTCCCATCGGGAGACCATCCGCCCTGGTACTCCAGGTTGAACTGACCCTTGCGAATCAGTTCAGTGATTTCTCTCTCGGTCTGGCGGCACCGGTCATACTCGGCGTTGGACGCACGAGCATCGCGATGCTCTAGAGCCGCAAGAGTGTAGAAATCGTGGGCGTTGGCTTCCCCGTCGACACTGCGGACACACGCACTGTCGGCATCCGGTTGATCTGTGTCGCAGAAGTCAACAATAACTTCGTGCGAACCAACGGTGCCCTTGAACGTATAGAAATCGCTAGCCATGATACTCTCCTCTGTGCTCGGTTGTTACGGTGTCCGAGAAACCTGCTGCCTGTTTCACAACACGTGACAGTCACAGTGATAAATCAACGACTGCTCATTAACTTATTACTGTGACTGAATAGAAAGAACTTTTTCCACTTCAGAAAAATCCATTATTATAAATTCCTCTGATGTAGGGACGAATCTTACCGATTCGTCCTTGATCCATTCAATAACGGCCTGGAACTCGTAATTATTTGACGGCTCGTTTTCTTTGCCATTCAATATACTCCCGAGCCACCCGCTCGCCTCGCTGTTTTTCGGTTTCACCGAAAAGTAAAGCGAGGATGCAAATAAGCGGAATGGAGACAAGGAGGAGAACAAAGATACCGCTAAGAATGAAAAAGATGACTAGGAGCATAACATAACCCATAACATAACCTCCGACTAGAATTTGACACAATTGATATTATACTCCCATAGTAAATTTTGTCAAGCTTCTTGCTTGCAACTGCTCACTAGACATAAAAAATAAGCTCAACTGCCTCTGGTCGTCATTGCGAGACGCCCGCAGGCGGCGTGGCAATCCAGTAAGAATGATGGCGAGATTGTCCCGATTGCATTGCAATCGTGGATCCTCGGTGTAACCGGGACTTCGGTGCTCCTCGCAATGACGGTTTGGCCAGTGAGCAGTTACCCTTGTGTCCTTTACGTAGCGTTTGCCAAAACCTAGTAAGGGCATTTTACTAAAAATGCGAATCTCGTTTGGCAAAAATGTAAAAAGAGTTTCGGCCGCCCCTTTGGCGAGCCTCGCCTTTTGGCGGGCCTCTTTGCGGATAATTTCGCCGCCAGCTTTGTAAAAATGTGCTCGGCGTAGACAAGCTACGCCTAAACATTTTTCCAAAGCTGGCGCCAAAATTCTCTCGCAAATAGAGGCGATTGCCAAACGAGATTCGCATTAAAAGAGCATCTCGGAGGCGCCCGAATAAGACGCCGAGAGTTAGGAAAAAAAATAATAGCCAGAGAGCATGCTCTCTGGCTATTATTTTTTATGTCGAGCTCTTTTAGTAGAATGACCGAGCGACCCCACAATGGCAAGTGCGTACTACCGCCCCTTAAACCCCGTTCCCACCGGAATAATCTTACCAATAATCACGTTTTCTTTAAGGCCTCGCAAATGATCCACCTTGCCTTCAAGTGCGGCTTTGATTAAGACGCGAGAAGTTTGCTGGAAGGAAGCGGCTGACAAGAATGACTCCGATGCCAACGCCACTTCGGAAATACCCAATAAAATCTGGCTGCCAAGCGGTACCTGTTTTTTGGCTTTTTGCAATTGCTCTACTTCTTCCTGGAATACGGACCACTCAACAATTTCACCCGGCACCCATGTAGAATCCCCTTCCTGCTTGATGCGAATTCGTGAAAACATTTTTTGAATAATAACCTCAACGTGTTTGTCGTGAATATCCACTCCCTGGGAAGCATAAATCCTCTGCACTTCTTTTAAAATGTAGCGCTGGGTTTCTTCCAGGCCGCTGGCTTTGTACAACTTTTTTAAGTCCAAGCTTCCGCCGCACAATGGCTGGCTTTCGCGAACCTTATCGCCCACGGCAACTAACATGGCGATTCTTCCGGGAATCTGGTAATCAATCGATAAGTCCTTTTTACCAGAACCTTCGGGTTTTATGGTAATAATTTTCTTTTCTTCATCAATTTTGGTCACCACGCCTTCAGCCAGCGCACACACCGCTTCTCCTTTTGGAGCGCGGCATTCAAAAATTTCTTCAATTCTTGGCAAACCCTGGGTAATATCTCCGCCTCCGGCTACTCCTCCCAAGTGGTGGGTTCTTAAGGTCAACTGAGTCCCTGGTTCACCGATGGCCTGAGCCGCCACTACTCCCACCGCTTCACCCAGTTTTATTAATTCGTTTCTTCCCAAATCCCAACCGTAACATTTCTGGCACACTCCACGGGCACTTTTACATGAAAGGGGTGATCGAATTTCCACCTTTTCAATTCCCTCTTTAGTAATTTGGGTGGCCTGGTGCCAATTAATAATGCTTCCCTTTTTAACAATGATTTCTTTTTTACCTCGACCTGCCATAGCTTTCTTGTCCGCCGACTTGTCCGCCGCAGCATTAGCGGAGGCGGCCTCTTCTGACTCCACGTCTTGCATACAATACCTTCCCACTAATTTAAAGGTGAAATTTTGTTCAATAGCATCAGCATCTTTCTTGAAAACCGTAATGCCTTTTTTATCGCCACAGTCCTCTTCTGAAACAATGACATCGTGAGCCACGTCTACCAATCGGCGGGTTAAGTATCCGGCCGAAGAGGTTCTCAAAGCGGTATCGGCCGTTCCTTTTCTGGCTCCATGAGTGGAAATAAAATACTCAAGCACATTAAACCCTTCGGTAAATGAGGCCTTCACCGGTAACTCGATAATATCTCCGGCAGGGTTGTTTACCAGCCCCTTCATGCCGGCCATCTGTACCAACTGTGCCCAGGTACCTCGAGCCCCCGCGTTAATAATAGACATTACGGGGCCGTCTTCGGGCAAAGTGGTTTTTAGCAAACCCTCCAGTTTTGTTTTAACCGACTGCCAAATCAAAATTTTCTGAGATGTTTTTTCTTCATGGGAGAGCAAGCCCTTTTCGTAATGGGACTCAATGCGCTCCACCTCTGTTTCAGCATCTTCGATAAGCTGTCCCTTTTCTTTTGGCACAATTAATTCATCCATGCCCCAGGAAATTCCAGAAAGCGTGCAGTATTCAAATCCCATGGCTTTAATTTTGTCCAAGGTAGCAATGCATTCCTCTCCATGGTATTTTTCAATAATATCACGCACCATGGCTTTCAAGGCCTTGTTGTCTATTAATTTGCTAACGTACGGATACGTGGCCGGCAAACTGCTGTTTAAAATAAGGCGGCCTACGGAGGTCTCAATAATTTCATGTTCGGGAGATTTGGGGTTTGGCACCTTAATTTTTTCGTTAAGTCCCAGGTAACCATATTCGTGAGCGGTAATGGCTTCAGAGTCACTGGAATAAAGCTTCACTTCTTTTGGCTTGCCCTGAGCCGCGGCCAAGGGTTCTTTTATCTTTGACAGGAAATAACACCCAAGCGCGATATCGCGGAACGGACCCATGACCGGCATGCCGTTGGCGGGCCTCAATAAGTTTAAGCTAGAAAGCATGATTTCCCTGGCCTCCCTTTGGGCCTCTTCAGATAGCGGCAAATACACGGCCATTTGGTCGCCGTCAAAGTCGGCATTGAAGGCCTCGCAGGCAAACGGATGTAATTTTATAGTATCTCCTTCGGTTAATACCGGATGAAAGGCCTGAATGCCCAAGCGGTGCAGGGTCGGAGCTCGGTTTAAGAGCACCACCTTATCTTTTACAATTTCTTCCAAAATGGCCCAGACCTCCGGCACCTTTTCTTCAATTAATCGGGCGGATCCGCGGATGTTATAAGCCAATTCTTTGTCCAGAATACGCTTAATAACAAAGGGCTTAAAAATTTCAAGGGCCAAATTTTTGGGCAAACCGCACTGTGAAAAATGCAATTCGGTTCCTACGGTAATAACCGATCTTCCTGAATAATCCACGCGCTTGCCCAATAAATTCTGCCTGAACCTTCCCTGTTTTCCGGCTAAAATAGCAGCCAACGATTTTAATAATCGTTTGCCTCCGGTAGTAGCGGTAGTGGTAACCCCTTTGCGCATTTCGTTATCAATTAATGCGTCAACGGCCTCCTGCAACATTCTTTTTTCGTTTCGAACAATGACCGCTGGAGCTGAAATTTCCTGCAAATATTTCAATCGGTTATTGCGGTTAATAACCCGACGGTATAAATCGTTTAGGTCAGAAGAGGCATATCGGCCGCCGTCAAGCTGGACCATGGGGCGTAAATCCGGCGGTAAAATGGGTAACACGTCAATAAACATCCATTCGGGGCGTATTTTTGCCCGCAACATTCCTTGGAAAAGCTTCAGGCGGCGTAAAATTTTCTTTTTGGTAATCGGAGGAGCTTCGGCGGCCTCTTTGACCAATTCATCGGTGGTAATTTGCAAGTCAACACTGGCAAATAATTTCTTTATCACTTCAGCACCGGTCCCGGCTTCAAACATTTCTCCGTATTTAAGCGACAGTTCATTGTAAACGACCTCAGATAAAATTCTTAGTGGCTTTATTTCCAACACCTCTTCTTTTACTTTTTCCCGGGCCTGTTTCAATTCGTTTTTGGCGGTTTCGGTAGTTTCTTTCTTAACTTTAGTTTTAAATTCTTGCTCAACTTGGTCTAAGATCCTTTCGCGCGCCTCATTATCAACCTTAGTAATAATGTAACTGGAAAAATAAATTACTTTTTCTAATTGCTGACTGGATTTATTTAACACCAAACCCATGCGGCTTGGTACGCCCCGCAAAAACCAAATATGCGAAACCGGAGTGGCCAACTTAATGTGGCCCATTCTCTCGCGCCTTACCTGTGACTTGGTAACTTCTACCCCGCACCGGTCGCACACCACGCCCTTATACCTGATTCTTTTATATTTTCCACAGGCACACTCATAGTCCTTGTCAGGGCCGAAAATCCGTTCATCAAAAAGACCATCCTTTTCGGGCTTTTGGGTTCTATAATTGATGGTCTCTGGCGTAGTCACTTCGCCATGACTCCAGCTCAAAACTTCCTCGGGAGAAGCCAGTTTTATTCTGATTGATTCTAGGTCTATGACTCGCATGGGCGTAAATTTTTAATTACTAATTTTTAATTTTTAAATAATTTCTTAATGCCTAAATCTTTGAACGCTATTTAATAAATTTAAAGGTGGAAAGCAGGGGATCCAGAAGTCCTCCTTTAGAAGAACTTATTCTAATTGCCTGATTATTTTTTGGTATAATTATTTCCTGGAAAGTATTTCCCATTTCCGAAGAATATAAAAATTCCTTTGAAGATACGTTGCCAATCACAATATTATTTATTTCTTGAGGAGATTTTTGTTGCTCCACTTCTAAAACTTTTAAATAGCTTTCTGATAAAAACTCTATGGTCAAATAAGGATACGCTGGATTCTCTCTACTCACGTCTCCTGCAGCTCTAACTATGAAGAAATCTTTTTTTTCTAAATCAGTTACTTCATATCCTGGGGGATATTTAAACTCAAATCCGTATTCTGCATTTGTATACGTTTTCCAATCAGCAGTTTGGGTATTTGAATTTTGGACATTGACCAATGGAATTTGGGATTTTTGCAAATATAAAAATGTCCCACCAATTGCAATGACTATCAATACAATAACTCCAATAATGATTAAAGCTCGTTTTTGCATATAATTTAGGGGCGGGGGCTTGACAATAGCTTTTGGTCTGCTATACTGAAGGCGCTTATCAGACGACGTCACATTCTAGCAATAGAACCAGAAACAACATTTTCTTAATTGGAAGTGTTGTTTTTTGTTCCATTATGATAAAATTGATTTGCGGAGGCATCGGAGGTTGAAACCAGATGGATCTGGTCACCGTCTGATAAGCGGTCGGTTCTATTCATTTAGGATGTGGTTCGATCCCACCGACCTCCGCGTCAAGGAATCTACTTTTTGGTAGATTTTTTGATTACTCTGGATTGCCGCGGTGCGCGGCTCCTCACAATGACCAAAAGCGTGCTTTCTATATTTCCGCCCAAATATTTTCTCCAAAAGACACTTCCCCTAGCGCCTCCGGTGTCTTTTGCGGGGAAATATTTGGGCGGAAAAAACTATTTCTTATCCGTCTTAATTTCCCTTACTTTTTCCTTCACTTCCACGGCCAATCCAAGCGACTTCAATTCCGATACCAACAAATTAAACGACGCCGGAATGTTCGGGTTGCGGATCGGCTCGCCTTTTAAAATGGCTTCATAGGTAGTAGCTCTTCCCACCACGTCGTCGGACTTAATGGTCAACATTTCCTGCAGAGTATAGGCCGCGCCATATCCTTCCAGCGCCCACACTTCCATTTCTCCAAACCGCTGCCCTCCAAACTGGGCCTTTCCTCCCAATGGCTGTTGGGTAATCAATGAATAAGGCCCGATGGACCTGGCATGCACTTTGTCATCCACCATGTGGATTAATTTCATCACATACATATAGCCAACAGTAATGGGCCGAGGGAACGGCAAACCGGTTTTTCCATCGTACAAGGTCAGTTGCCCTGACTCTGGGAGCCCCGCCTCTTTCAATTCTTTTTTAATATCTTCTTTGTTGGCACCCAGCAACGATGGGGTGATGGCCAGGTAATTTAATTTCTTGGCGGCAAACCCTAAGTGAGTTTCCAAAATTTGCCCGATGTTCATACGGCTGGGAACCGACAGGGGAGAAAGCACTAAATCTACCGGCGTTCCGTCGGCCAAAAATGGCATTTCGGCTTCAGCTAATATTTTTGAAACCACTCCCTTGTTTCCGTGGCGCCCCACTAATTTGTCTCCCACTTTAACGTGACGGGTTTCAGAAATTTCCACCTGGATTTTTTTAATAACACCTGGCTCCAGTTTATGCCCTAAATCCCGTGAGAATATTTTTACATTGGTAACCTTCCCGTGCTTTCCATGCTCCATTCGCAAGGATGTATCTTTTACATCCTTGGCCTTGTCGCCGAAAATAGCACGCAGTAATCGTTCTTCGGGAGTTAATTCGGCCTCTCCTTTTGGGGAAATTTTTCCCACTAAAATATCGTTCGGGCCTACACTGGCTCCCACTCGCACCACGCCTTCTTCGTCTAAATCCTTCAATTTTTCCTCTCCGACGTTGGGAATATCAGAAGTGGTAACTTCCGGACCCAATTTTGTTTCGCGCACATCAGAGGTAAAGTCCTCGATATGAATAGAGGTAAATTCAAATTCTTTTACTAACTTTTCCGAAATGGTAATGGAGTCCTCAAACCCCCCTCCTCGCAATGGCAAAAAGCACACCAAAATATTCCTACCAAGCGCCAAGCGGCCCTGGTCTATAGAAGCGCCATCGGCCAGCACATCGCCTTTTTTAATCGCCTCTCCCTTTTCTACAATCGGTTTTTGGTGGAAACAAGAGTATTGGTTGGTCTTTATGAATGTTTGCAATTCATAGGTTTCCTCAACTTTTTTACCATTAATATCGTAGAGCACATCAATGTGGGAAGCATCTACTTCTTTTATTACACCGTTGGCACGAGCCAACACCACTTGCCCGGAATCAATGGCAACGTTTCGCTCCACTCCGGTACCTACGAGCGGCACTTCGGGCCGTACTAAGGGCACGGCTTGCCGTTGCATATTTGAACCCATCAGGGCGCGGGAAGCATCATCGTTTTGCAAAAAAGGAATTAACGAAGCGGCGGCCGAAATAAACTGTTTTGAAGAAACATCGGAAAAATCCACTTTATCAATTTCAATTTCAGCCGGTTCTCCTTTTACCCTGGCCTCTACTTTATCGGGCGGAATTTCCGGTAAAATTTTACCTTTGTCATCAATAGGACACGATGCTGGAACAATCACGTAGCGCTCCTCCTCTTGGGCTGATAAATAATGAACTTCATCGGTGATTTTTCCATTTTTTACTTTAAAATAAGGGGCTTCGATAAATCCATAGGGATTTACCCGCGCAAAACTGGCTAAATGGCCCACCAAACCCACATTCGGACCTTCCGGGGTCTCAATAGGACAAATTCTACCGTAGTGTGAGGGCTGCACGTCTCGAACCTCAAAACCGGCGCGTTCTCGGGTAAGACCTCCGGGGCCCGTAGTAGTTAAGCGGCGCTTGTGTTCAAGTTCAGCTAAAGGATTTTCGTTATCCATAAACTGGGAAAACTGGGATGAAGTAAAAAATTCTTTAACCACTGCCATTAATGGCCGAGGGTTGATAAGCTGGATAGCGGTGATAGTAGCCGGATCCAGGGTAGACATTTTATCCTTAATAATTCTTTCCATGCGCATTAAACCCACGCGCAGTCGGTTTTGCAACAGTTCGGATAACGTTCGTACGCGCCGGTTTCCCAAGTGATCCACCTGATCGGCCTTAGCATTGGGATTGTTGTTTAGGGCAATAATTTCTTTGACCACTTCCACTAAATCCTCAATTTTAAGGGTCCTTTCTTCTTTTTCAATATCCTTATCCTTGCTGTTAGATTTATTTAAAACGGGTAAGCGCTGCCAGGTTTTCCATCGGCCAACCTTGGATAAATCATAACGGTCAAAATTGAAAAACATGTTAAAAATCAAGTCCTGGGCGGTATCGGGAGTCACCAAATCCCCGGGTCGCAGGCGCCGATAAATTTCCACCAGGGCTTCTTTTTGGTCTTTTGATGTATCGCGCTTGAGCGTTTCTTTAATGTAATGTATTTCCCCGGTATCTATATCTTTAAAAGCTTTTTCTATTTTCTCGATATTTTCCAAGCCCAGCGCCATTAATAAGGTAGTAGCCGGCACTTTTCGTTTGCGGTTTATTTTAACCCCGATAAATCCCGAGTCCTCGGTTTCAAATTCAAGCCAGGCACCCCGGTTTGGAATAATTTTTGCGCCAAAGTAGTTTTTCCCCCGGTGGCTTCGGCTGGTAAAAAACGCGCCCGGAGACCTGATTAATTGGCTCACTACCACGCGCTCCACTCCATTAACCACAAAGGTTCCCCGTTCGGTCATTAATGGAAAATCCGCCAAGAACACCTCCTGGTCTTTAACTTCTTTGGTTTTTTTATTGACTAAACGGATTTTAACCCGCAGTGGAACCTCCAGAGAATCATTGTTCTGTTTTGCTTCTAGCCCATTCTTATAGTTTGCCTTACCGAGGGTATAATCCAAAAACCAGAGTTCAAACTCTTTGCCGGTATGGTCTAAGATAGGCGAAATTTCAGAAAACAGTTCTTTGATCCGGACTTGGGTGAAGTCATCCCACGTTTCTTGCTGCATTTGCAGAAGGTGCGGGGTGGGAAAAGAAATTTTCGCCTTTGAGAAATTTTTTAATTTTTTTTGTATCTCAGCCATAGAGTTCTGAAATTCGAATACCGAAACTCGAAATTCGAAACAAATTTTGAATTTTTAAAATTCGTCGCCGATATAGCGAATTGTTTCGTCTTTCGCGCTTCGTATTTCGGATTTATTTGGCTTAGAACCCGTGAATTACGAAATGCCCGCTTGAAAGGACTTTTCGGGTATTTTCTCTAAATTTGGACTGAAAATCCGCTATACCAGGTATAATGCGTCGCTCGTTCGGGAAAGAATAATTGAGATTCTTCTTTCCCTCTCTCGCTTAACGCATTATAATTTTTATGCTTAGCTGCGCATAAGCATAAAAATTCTATCAAATTTTCATCACCAAATTTAGAGAAAATCCCTCGAAAGCATTTCGTAATTCAAGGTAGAACGATAAAAAACCCTAAGTAACTTTAGGGTATTCCCTCGCCGGCGCTATGCATCAAAAAATGTAAAAATGGAGCGAGGGAGTTGTGTTTTAGTTAGAGTAAAATGGCCACTGGTTTAATATATTTTGATTGTATTCCATATCACAAAAAATGTCAACAGTCAGTCCCCGCCGTAACTGCTCATTGGACATGTAAAATGGGTAATCTTCTCCCGTCGTCATTGCGAGCGGCGCCCGTGGGCCCGCCCTGAGCGAGGCCGAAGGGCGCCGCTCGCAATGACGACTTGTCCAGTGAGCAGTTACCCCCGCTAATTTTTTCTTTTTAAAATAAAAAGGGATGGGTGCAACCGTGCACTCCATCCTTTGCGATGAGTTTTGCGAGTCGTGGGCGATAACTTTTTAAACCAGGAAGATTGCCACCACAATAATGGTAAACATGATCCCCACCACAATTGTGTTGTTCATGGCGTGATACGCAGTGGAAGCCATTAGGGCATCTTCTTCCATTTGGATGAATGACCGACTGGCGACTTCCATCTTTTCATCCCATTGCCGCTGCGAAAGGGGTGGGGCTTCTTGTGAGCCAAGGTAGTCCATGGCTCTTTTTTGCTGGCCCCAGATTTTTTCAAAGGCACTCGCATAGACGAACCCGTAAAAAAATCCGGGGATGATGAGGGCGATAGCGGCAGCCAACGGAACTCCGACCAGAAGATGCACCAGGCCGAACGCAATGGATGCCTTGGTAATCCGGCCGAACGTGTGTCTGCCCTTTCGAAACATTTCCTCTTCGATCCAAGCGGCGTTAGGAAACATGATTACCAGAAGACCGAAAAATGCCAGAAAACCAAACGCGATCGATACTTTCAGGAGTATGATCATGACCAGAGAAATCTGTACCGGTTTTGACCCAGGCGGCAGTTCCGCCAAAGCCGCGAGAGGTGCAAATATGATATTGCCACCCCCTTTGAAAAAGAGATTTGTCCAACCCCAGTTAAGGCCGGGCACTTTCCTTAAGAGGAAGAAAGCGGCGGTTGTGACCAAAACCACCAAAAAGCATTGGAAAAACATGGCCACGCCAAAATGTTTCCATACCTTAAGGCAGAATTCCAGATTCTTTTCACCTACTTTCCCGACGGTCGGTTTAATGATAAAGTAAAGTGCCACACAAACCAGCAGTATCTGGGCGATGGTAATCAGAATGCCCACGACATTCTCCCTACGATATGGAAAATAACACCGCTATGCAACAAGCACAACGGATATTTCCCTGAGGACGACGAAAAGAACTGATTTATTATTAGCACATTAAATACATACTGTCAATTTTTACTAATGTGAGCTTGGTGAATAATGCCAAAAAATCCTCGTGTCATTCCTGCGCAAACGGGAATCCAGAGGCAATGGTAAGCATCTTGGATCCCGGGTCAAGCCCGGGATGACGTATACGGGGTTACTCACTGTGGGAGCTTGGTGAATAATGCCAAAGATCGTCATTGCGAGGAGCCCCGCCCGCGGGCGGGGCGACGAAGCAATCTTAAAAAAGCAAATTGAGATTGCTTCACTGCGGTTCGCAATGACGAAAAAAACTATTATTCACCAAGCTCCCATATTACACTACGCGTAATATGGAAATTCAAAATCCTAAATCATAAATTCTAAATAATTACGAAATCCTAAAATCTAAAACGATGTTCGTTTAGAATTTAGAGTTTAGAATTTAGAGTTTCATAAGACCTCTTGCAAAATAAGATTTTACTGCAAATTGTATATTTTGGCCGAAAATTCGCTAGAATTTTTCGGCGGGCCTATGGGCAAGCCGAAAAATTCTATCAAATTTTCATCTCAAAATCTTCAATTTTCGTAACAAAGCTTATTTTACAAGAGGTCTTTATTTCTGATTTACCTTCTCACTTTGATGCTCTGTAAAATACCGATACCGATAAAATTGGCAATTAAACCCGAGCCGCCGTAACTTACCAAGGGCAGATAAATCCCCACCACCGGAAGTAAGCTAAGATTCATGCCGATGTTGATGGTAAATTGGGTAATCAGCATAATGGCAAACCCCACGGCAAACAGCCGTGGAAAATTTGACTGTGATTGAATGGCGATTTTTAAAATACGCCAGATGAAAATCAGATACAGAAAAAAGAGCGCCATGATTCCCGCCAGCCCCCATTGCTCTGCAATGGCGGAAAAAATGAAATCGGTGTGCGGTTCGGGCAAAAATCCATATTGTACTTGCGAATCGCCACCGATCCCCGTGCCAAAAAAACGGCCCGAACCAATAGAAATTTTTGTCTGGGTCTGACTCCAAGACGTTCCCAAAATATCGTAGGGAAACAAAAAAGCGGTAATCCGGGTTTTTTGGTACGAGGCAAGCAGAAAATACCAGGAAAATCCCGCCACCAATGCCGCGCAGCAGACCAGAATTAAAAAGTGTTTAATTTTAATCCCTGACACAATTAAAATGCCAAGCCAGATAAAGCTTAGCACCGCCACCCCGCCCAGATCCGGCTTTATGAAAATAAAAAAACCCATCAACACCAGGTAAACGCCCGAAAAAATAATGTGCCTGAATTTATACATTTGCACATGCCTCATGGAAAAGTATTTTGCCAAAAGCACCATAAATACCAGCTTTGCGGGTTCAATGGGGTCAAACGACAAAAAACCTAGGCGATACCAGCCGCGCGTACCCCGAATGCTGGGGGCAAAAAAATGAAGTCCGGCCAAAAGTGCCAAACAGATAAAATAGAGAATTAGAATGAGGTAGGAATTGTTCCTTAGAATCCGGTAATCAAAAAAACTTACGAGTACCATGGCCAAGAGTCCCAGCACCAGAAACACCGATTGCTTTTGGATTAAAGAAAAATCTTGCTGAGCCAGGCCATAGCTATAAATGGCACCCAGGCCGAATACAGCAATGCCGAGTGCGCAGCCGATGAGCATCCAATCATATTTTTTAAAAAAAGAAAATGGAATATTCATTGGTGCTGTTTTTGATTTAAATTATATCTTTTTTCAACAAACTTTTTTACTTCCTCCCAAGACATTTGTTTGGGCCATAATACATTTCCCTCAGCATCATATATGGGAAGTATCATGGCGGGGTTTTCTTGATATAATCCCAACATTATTTTTTTTACCGCATCAACGTATTTTCCTCTCCTTTGATGCGCATATTCACTACTATCAATTTCGTATAATTCTCTTCCTTCTGCATCCTTTATTTCCGCGGTCTTTTTCATGGCAGGAATTATAACTCCAAGTAAATATTTCGGCTTTATTCGCGACCTGGTAACAAATCCCGTACCCGCACTGTATGATTGCGTTTCTTTTTTATTCTTTAAATCATCCATTAAAATATTAGGATCTTCGGGTGAGGGCGTTAGCATATAGTGGCCCATTTTTAATCCCGACAGACCGACTGATTTTTGATCTTTAAGGTATTTTAAATAAAAATCTTCTCCAACCTCTTCTAAAAAAGATATGTCAAATACAATATTAATCCTATTTGACGAATAACGTCCATAATATACCTGTGGTTTATTTTTTTCCAATACCGGAAAGTCATTTGTTTCTTGTAAATAAAGATTCTTACATCTTCCGTTAATATTAAAATAAGTATTTTGACGGTAATAATCTTGTGTTACGTGGCGGTTTCTAAAAGCTTCAATTTTACTTTCTCTGCCTCCTGGCGTACCCAAAAACCCATCTTTAAGCACCGATGCTACCGATATTCCCATATCTTCTTGGCTATTTTCCAAATCAAAAGTACGGGAAATTCCGGAATATGCAAGCCCTTTCTCATTAATATCTTTCACTTTTCCCATGATTTTTTCAATGATCTCCGGCGACAATTCCCCGTAAAGCTCCGTGAACGATTCTTGAGCTGAATTTTGCGACCCTAATTTTTCTGGCATATATGTTTCTATAATCTATAGTGTAAATATAGCGGCCGCTATATCTACACTATGATTTATGTTTTTTGATTTTGTGATACAGGTAATTATTTTATGGCTTCTATCAAAAATATTTTTACAGATGCATCCAACGAATAGGTTTGTAGTAATATTTCAGTTTTTTCAGAAACATCATAAGGGGTAACCCAAACGCTTTGTTGGAACATTTTATACCCTAACGAATAAAGGATTTTTCTTAACAATTCCCTTGATTTTTTATATTTCTCCGGCACGTCAAAAATAAGCATAATCCATTTATCGTCTTTTCTCTTTTTTTTATTAGTATCTTCTAATTTGAATCGGGACCGTATCGCCTTGTCGAAACCATTTTTTGTAAGGACGAGAGCGGAATTGCCCTTAAGATTTTCAATTTTAATAAAATTATTTTTCTTGGCATAATATACCAACTGGGCAAACTTTTGCGGACGTAATATTTTACGATATTTTTGATAAATAGGATCGTCTGAAGCCCAGCGTATTTCCCTGAATGTTCGCGGCGGATGAATAATAAAACGTAATACATCTTCTGTTTTACTTATAGCGTTAAATATATCCCAGAGAAATTGATCGGTAATAGGAAGTTTCATTTTCCTTATTATACTGTGAATTACGAAATGCTTTCGCGGGATTTTTTCCAAATTTGGGAATAGAAATTCGATAGAATTTTTTATCGTAGCCATGTCTACGAGAAAAAATTATAGCGGATTTATAGCCCAAATTTAGAAAAAAGACCCGAAAAGTCCTTTCAAACGGGCATTTCGTAATTCACAGTATTATAGCATAAAAATAGCGGCCGCTAATTTTGTACTATAACCCATACTAAATTGAGGGCGTATCATATTCTGAAAACAATTGTCTACGAGCAGATTTTTTACGTTAACAGGTCTAAGAATTCTTTTTCATGAATGATTTTTACCCCCAGTTTTTGGGCGCGGGAAAGCTTTGAACCGGGATTGAGGCCGGCCACCAAAAAATCGACGTTCGCTGAAACCGACTCGGTGGTCTGTCCTCCTAAATCCCTCACCTTTTCTTTGGCTAAATTCCTGTCAATGGACTCCAGGGTACCGGTAAAAATAAATATTCTTCCGGTCAAGGGGCCCCCGGCTTTTTTAGCAGGGTTTTTTACGACAACTCCATGTTTTAACAGCTTATCCAAAAAACGGATATTTTCTTTTTGGCCAAACCACGCATGCACCGAGGCGGCCACCACGGGGCCGATGTTGGCAATGGCATCAAAGTCCTCCAAACGGGCGCTTTTTAATTTTTCCAAGGATCCAAAATGCAATGCCAAATCGGCCGCCGTCTCCTGGCCAATATTTCTGATGCCGAGCGCATAAATGAATCGAGCCAAGGGTAATTCTTTTTTTTCTGAAATAGAAGTAATTAAATTTTCCGCCGATTTTTCGGCGAACCGCTCAATCCCGGCTAAGTCCCCCTCTTGTAATTCAAACAAATCCGCAGGGTCGGAAACTAAACCCTCATCCAGCAACCGATCAATGATTTTAGGGCCCAACCCCTCAATATTAAACGCCGCTTTAGAAACAAAGTGGTAAAAAGATCTGCGCTGACGCGCAAAGCATTTTTCATTAGGGCAGCGCCAGACCACATCCCCTTCAGTTTTTTCTAATTTGGTTTTGCAACTTGGGCAATAGCGCGGCATGATAAAATTTTTCTCCTGCCCTACGCGCAGTTCCGGTAAAACCTTAATGACATTGGGAATTACATCCCCTGCTCGGCCCACAATTACGGTATCACCCATTTTTAATCCCAGCCGTTTTATTTCATCTTCATTGTGCAACGTTGCACGCGAAATGGTAATGCCCGATAGCGCCACCGGTTCCAAAATGGCCACCGGAGTCATGGCTCCGGTACGGCCCACCTGTACTTTAATATCCAACACCTTGGTGGTGGTTTGATTTTGGGGAAACTTAAAGGCAATGGCGCCCCGCGGGGTCTTGCCCACCACACCCAATTTTTCATATAGTGAATTATTATTAACGATAATCACCACCCCATCAATTTCGTATGGTAATTTTTCCCGCAGCTTCTGCGCCTGCTCGTGGAAATGAATTACTTCTTTTAATGAGGCACAATATTGGTTATGGGTGTTTATTTTAAACCCCAAGTCGTGCAACAGGGTATGTTTTTTTTCATGCGTATTAATGTTTGCCTCGCCCAAAATATCATAAGCAAATGAATCTAGCCGGCGCTCGGCGGTGATGGCCGGATCCAATTGGCGTACCGATCCGGCGGCAACATTGCGCGGATTGGCATACAGCGGCAACCCTTTTTCTTTTTGGATTTTATTAATGGCATTAAATTCTTTTTTGGAAAGGAAGATTTCGCCGCGAACGACAAATGTTGAATCATAAATTAAGAATTTTGAATTATGAATTGAAAGCGGAATTGACTGTACGGTTTTTATGTTTTGAGTGATGTCTTCCCCCACCGTTCCGTCGCCGCGGGTGGAAGCGGTTTTTAATACCCCATGTTCATATTCCAGTTCAATGGCCAATCCGTCTATTTTTAATTCACAATAAAAATCGACGTTCTGTTGTTCTTTTGGGGTTAGTAGTTTGGAAATTCTTTTAAGCCACTCTTCCATATCCTCTTTTGAAAAAGCATCGTTTAAAGAAAGCATCCTTTCTTGATGCTTTATTTTTTTAAATTCCTTCAGCGGAGCCCCACCCACTCGCTGGGTTGGAGAATCAGGAGTAACTAATTCCGGGTATTGCTGTTCCAAATCAAAAAGCTCTTTTTTCAAAGAGTCCAGCGCCTCATCCGATATCTCCTGCGTATCCAGCACATGGTACAAGTACCGGTGGTGATTGATAAGGTTTTTTAGTTTTTCTATGCGTTTTTGGGTTTGTTGTTTATCCACATTTTTTTATGTAAAACTTAAACTTCTCTTAAATAAACGGTGGAAAAAGATATTTTGCCATCTAAAGATATTTTGCCATCTATGGAACAAACATTTTTGTTCCACATTAAAGGCATGGGTTCTCTGGGGCATTGGGGTCGCAAGCTATACTGCCATTATTCCCCGGTGCGCATTGCTGATCTTTGCACATAAATACAAAATCACAAGGACTGCTTTCGAGTGCACAGGTAATAATACCGCCACCCTGGGGATCCACTATACACCGACTTGGATTGACCGATGGATCACACATAGTACCCATCGGCGCACCCGTCGGCGCACCCGTAGTAGCGCTGTTATAATTGGCTTGCCGCTCCACACCATTGTAGTATCCCGTGGAATTTATGGCCAGCACCGGTGAGACGCCATCGGGGCTTACCGTGGCCGACACTCTAAAGGTTCCATTACTTAGAGTGCTATCATATTCAACCCTGCAATTGTCACACTGATTTTGATTACAGCCATTTCCCTGGAGGGGAGTGGCGGTGCAGTTGTTACAATCGGGGCATTGGTTACACAAATCACACAATCCCCGGTCAGCCCCCGGCGGTATTTCCTTGTTATCATAATAGAGGGTTTTTTCTATTCCCGTGCGTGCGTTAGCAGAAGAAGTATTGGCATCAGCTGCGCTGCGCAGAATGCCAATTTCGTTGGTTAATATGGTAATCATTCCCAGCACAACGGCAATGACCACCAAAACAATTAAAAAAATAATGATAAGCACCGCTCCTTTTTGATAATCCATAATTTTAAAATCCTAAATCCTAAATCCTAAATTCTAAATGTTCGTGAAACCCTAAATACTAAACTCTAAACTCTAAACGAACTTCGTTTTAGATTTTAGGATTTAGAATTTAGGATTTCGTAGGTATTTAGGATTTAGAGTTTAGAGTTTAGAATTTTAATTTATTCTCCTTCGATTAAATTACCCAATGAAACCGTGGTTTGTATTATTTTTTCCGCCTCATTTTTAGAATTTAATACGTCAAGCAATATAGAAACCCGCGGCTGAATTAAATCATTCGTTGATGCAACATGCAACGCCCTGTCGCCGTTGATAATAAACCTGCCGTATTTTACCTTGAATTTTTCCGATAACAGATTTTTGGCATAACCCCCGGTTTTTACCTCCCGCAACGGCGGATTTAAAATATTTACCGAATCATCCAAGAAAAATTCCTGGCAGGCGTTGCCATCTGACTGGTTGATAAATTTAATTCCATTGCAGGCCTCTTGGGTGCCGTTATTGCAGTGGGTAAGAAGATACACGTAACCAGTAGTTCCCAAACACCACCCTGTTGGGTCTTGGACCGCCGACTTAAGCGCTTTTGACATATATTCCATAACATAACTGCTTTGATTTAACAGTTCCTGGTTTTCCAAAGTTCTTTTTTGATCCTGCACAACAGCAATTAAAACATTAATACTGGCCGTAAGAATAATAAGAAAAATAGCCAAAACCACCACTAGTTCTATGAGGGAATACCCGTTCTGTGAATTTGAAATTTGAAATTTGAAATTTGAAATCAATTTGAAATTTACAATTTGAAATAATTAAACCCGTCGAAATGTTGCTTTGTCGACATTTCGACACCTATTTTTTGAAAATTGAAAATTGGTAATTGAAAATTCATGTCTACTTCCATCCATACAAATACTCCGTCTGGGTCAGGCCAAACGATTGCTCATTATTAGTCCATAATACCAGAACGTCAACTTTTAGGGCATCGCCTTCAAGGGTGGTGGTAATTTTTCTTTGAAAAATGGTTGGGGGAAATCCTAAATCGTAACTATAGAAGCCATCGCTGTTGAGCTTTAAAAAAGCCCCATTGTATGCTTGTAACTGGGTATACACCACCGTTTTATAATCGGCCTGGCAACCAGTCGCACAGGGGGCGCCCACAAGACCGAATGCCCAATCCTTTGCATATAAGTACAACCGCCCAGGGTAATCCCCCGCTAAAAGCCGGGTACCATCAGCATTTGAGGCAACCGTAGCCCACGTTTGATTGCCGCTGCCCGCCGGCTGGGTTTCAGTCCAAGAACCGCCGCCGTTATACGATAGATACAGCCGTCCGTCGCTCACCCCTACCATTAAACGAGTCCCATCAAAACTAGAGGCAGCTGACATCCAGGATTTAGTGGCATCTCCGGCCGGTTGTGTCTCGCTCCATGATTGGCCAAAGTTGGAAGAGGTATATAAGCGGCCGGGGTATTCTCCCGCCAACAATCGATTGCCGTCGGCGCTTAAAGCCATCGCCCTCCAATATTTATCCGCATCGCCCGCCGGCTGGGTTTCCTGCCAAGAGAGACCGTAGGTAGTTGAAATGTATATTCGTCCCGGGTTTGCCGCCACTACTGCCCGACTGCCATCATCACTAAAGGCAGACCATATCCAGGTTTTATTTACATCACCCGCTGGCTGAATTTCGGCCCACGATTGGCCGGAATTAGAAGAAAGATAGAGACGACCAGAATAAAGACCTGCAATTAAATGACTGCCATCGCCATCGGTAGCCACGGTATACCAATTTTTATTACTATTTCCCAACGGTTGGGTTTCTTGCCACGATTGGCCAAAATTAGAAGAAACATACAAACGTCCGTCATATATTCCCGCGATCAGATAGTTGCCATCAGCGCTCATTGCAATATCAGTCCAATTTTTAGTGCCCGGTCCCGCGGGAGATTCTTCGTCCCACGATTGGCCTCCATCAGAAGAAAGATACAAACGACCGTTGGCATTTCCCACAAATAGATGCGTTCCGTCAGCGCTTGAGGCCGACAATGACCAATTTTTATCACCCTCTGCCTGGGGATTGATTTCCTGCCAACCGCCAACCCCGCTGACAAAATTACTATCTCTGATATTCCTGATTATTTCCAGACCCTCCCTGCCAAGATGTGAAGCGGTAAACCGTAATGAGGTATTGTAGGTTGCATTCCTAATCATAAAAATAGACCCGTATACTAATACAATTCCAAAAGAGAGCAACGAAATGGCAATAATGATTTCCGCAATAGTAAAACCAGCTTCTCCACAAGCAATATTTTTCTTCAATTTAAATGACTTGGAAATTAATTGAAAATTGATCATTGAAAATTGAAAATTCATTTACCTTACCTCCACTAAACCAGCGGTATTTATCGATACAGTTTTGGTTTTTGTTAAGTCGCTCTCAACGGCAAATACGACTTCCGCGGCATTTTGAGTTGGAAACGGAGTAATGGTGGTTATGGGGTTTGGGGGAGAAAAATTAATGCTTACATTAGTGCTGGGAACATAGTTAATCTGTTTAATAATAATTCCCGGCTCACTAATGCTAAAATTAATGGTCTCCACAACATAATCCAAGCCCGGATTAAAGCTGTATTGCCCACCGCCAGGCCCACCATCATCATCGTCATCGGACAGGGCATCAGCATAGATGACATATTTTTTATTGTCCAAAGTATCTACATATACCCCATACCCGTCTACCGGATGCAGCGCGCCTTCGGAGTCCTTATAGGTACCGGACGATAACGACATTTCCTGCGCCCTCCTCATATTCTGGCCAAAGGTATATGCAACCCTTGAAAGCGACGACTGAACTTTGAATTCGTAAAAACCCGAAATGACTATTGAGGTTAAAAGAGAAATAATGCCAATGACCACCAGTAATTCAATAATCGTATAGCCAGCGCCGTTACTTGAATTTTTAATTTTACTAGACCCGCAGGGACTCCCCGCTGGTGCTTTTGAATTTTTAATCAAGGTAGAATAAAAAAATTAAAATACCAATTTATGATTCTATCCCCAAAAAACATGGAAACTAGGGTTCCTGCAATTAAAAATGGGGCAAAGGGTATTTCGCTTTTCAGTCCTTTTTTCTGTAAAAGCATTAGTATCAACCCTATTATAGCACCAAAGAAGAAAGATAAGAATAATCCTGCCAGGATGTTGGGAAAACCCAATAAAAGCCCCAAAAGGATGGCCAGTTTTACGTCACCAAAACCCATCCAAGCCCCCCTTGATATTAAAAATATCAGTAGAAAAAAACCCGAAGCAATAAGAGCAGCCAAAATAAAATTTCCAATTCCCAATACCCAATTTCCAATAAAAAAACTGCTCAATAAACGAAAAAGGAAAGTAATGATTATTGCTGGGAATAATACGCTATCGAGAATTAAATAAAACTTTAGGTCGTATACAAAAATGACGATTAAAGAACTCGCAATGTACCATAAAAACAATATATTGATAATTTGATATATTGAAAATTGATTGAAAAGCACCTGCGGGGAGGCCCCGACGGGCCAGGAAAATTGAAAATTGAAAATTAACAGAAATATCAATCCTGTGGCAATTTCCACCATCGGATACTGCACTGATATTTTCTTACCACAGTAGCGGCATTTTCCCCACAAAAAAAGGAAACTAAAAACCGGAATTAAATCCAGCCACATCAATGAATGTTTGCAATGGGGGCAATACGACCTGCCACCGACAAACCCTTCTCCTTTTTCTAACCGATAAATCACCACATTCAAAAAACTGCCGATGCAAAGGCCGAAGATAAAAACGAAAAATCCGATAAAATATAAAGGAAACATATATTAATCGTATCACGATTTCTGTAAATGAAAAATGGTGCCGCATGCGGCACCATTTTTTTTACAATATTAAGCAACTTAACTACAAACTACGGACAAGCAGCAGTGGTAAGACCAGCTTCGTTACAGGTGGCGGTAACTGTTTTTTTAGTACCAGTGGAATCCACACAGAAATAATCAGTAGAGGTTACTTTCAGTTGACCACAAGCTACCCACGTTGTAGCAGTGGAGTCGCAATCGGTTACTTGATCTGGAGTTGTGTTACCATCATTAGCTTTATCGGCGGCTGCGAGGGGGTTGGTGGCGGTGGCATCGGCACAGAAAGCGGTGAAGTTACCATTGGTATCAAAGTAAGCAGCGGCGTTTGTTGTTAAGCTGGACAAGTTTCCTTGTACTGCAGCATCTTTTCCTTTGTTAATGTATGAAGTTACGTTAACTAGCACAATTCCTGTTAATACGGCAATAATCGCCACAACAACTAACAGTTCGATAATTGTAAATCCAGCACCACTTTCCTTTTTATGATTATTACGTAAATTAAATAATTTTTTCATATTCTATATTTCATTACCCAGACCAGATTCCACAAAGAAAGTGGTGCTGGATAAAACCTTTTTTATTTTCACTTTTTAATCTAAGATATCGACCTTTTAAATTTTCTATTAATCTCAAATTACGGACACGCAGTATCATCACCGCCGGCGCAGGTAGCGGCCGTAACTATTTTCTTGGCGCCACTGTAATCTACGCAAAAATAATCAGCAGAGGTTACCTTCAACTGACCACATGCTCTCCACTCTGTAGCGTTTGAATCGCAATCGGTTACTTGATCTGGAGTTGTGTTACCATCATTAGCTTTATCGGCGGCTGCCAGAGGATTGGTGACAGTGGGATCAGAGCACAAAGATGTGTAATCGCCAACCGAATCAAAATACACGGAAGCGTTGGTAGACAAGCTTGACAAACTCCCTTGGATTGAAGAATCCTTTCCCCGGTTAATGTATTGGGTGGTATTGGCTACCACAATCCCCGTCAACACCGCAATAATGGCGACTACCACCAATAGTTCAATGATTGTAAACCCAGCACCACTTTCGCGACTTACACTTTGTTTGATTTTCGGCTTACTGTTAGAATAATTATTGATGTAAGACAAGGATTGTGTGGCGAAAGTGGTACTGGGTAAACCCTTTGATGTTTGCATAAGTATTGGGTAATTAAACTCTTCCCCGCCCACGGAGGGGCGGGGAATTCTTCTCCGCTCCGACGTTGATGGTTACACATTTTACGACGATATGTTTTCTGTGCTTCTTTGCGCCCCGCCGACGGAGCGGCGGGGAAATTATTCTATTATATTACGAATGATAACAATGCACAACAATAATTCTGTGGATAACTGGCTGACGACATGCGAAAATTAACAATTGACATTTGACCTTTGACAACCGACGTCGTCGTTGGTTAATTGTCACATGTCAATGGTTAAATGTAAATTGTCCTTATACCGTTCCCAACGCCCCATACAACGGCGCAAACACCGATATGGCAATAACCCCCACAATAAGACCCAAAAATATAATCAGCATTGGTTCCAAAAGGGTTAAAAACAAATCAATAGCTCTTTTGACTTCTTTCTGATAAAAATTAACCACTTCCATGAGGGTTTTATCTAATTTCCCCGTTTCTTCCCCTACCTTGATCATCTGGACCACAAACGGGGGAAAGTAATCGCTACGCTGCATCAACAGCGAGCTTATTTTTTCGCCTTCGGAAACTTTTCGTTCAATTTCGTTAATAATTTCTTTATAAACGCTATTATTGACCGTATCGGAAGTAATTTTTAGGGCCCGGTTAATGGAAATTCCCGCGGTCATCAGCGTAGAAACATTGCCACAGAATCGGCTTAAAAATATCTTGCGCAGGATATCGCCGAGAAACGGAATTTTCAGTGACAACCTATCGTATACCTTTTTGCCATTTTTTGTTTTAAAATAAAAAACTACTGCTACCACGCCTATTAAGAACGCCAGCATCATCATCCACCAAAAATTCCCCAAAAAGTGGTAAAACCCAAGCATTATTTGAGTAAAGGGCGGGGGATTGGCACTTGATTCCCGGATAAGTTCTTCAATTTTAGGCAACAGAAAAATAATAATGATGTTAAGTACCACAAAAAGCACCGATAGGGTAAATATCGGATAAACCATGGCTTGCTGTAATTGGGAAACAATTTCCTGTTCCCGTTCCAGGTGATCCGCAATGTAGTAGAGGGCTTCGGAAATGTTGCCGGATATTTCCCCGGACTTTACCAGATTCACAAAAAAATTATCAAAAATTTGGGGAAAGTGGCCCAGGGCCTCAGATAGCGGCACTCCTTCCTCTACGAACCGGGAAATCTCCAGTATTACTTTCTTAAAATTTTCTTTATTGGCCTGCAACGCCAGGCCATTTAAGCTTTGTATCACAGGAACCCGGGAATCCAACATGACTGCCAGCTGCCGGGAAAAGACCGCCAAATCCTTCCTTGAAATCTTTCGTTCAATTCGCGCATTGATCAAAAATGGTTTTTTTTCCCCGATGGCAGTCATAGAAGTAACAAAAATATCATACTTTTGCAATAAAAGAACTGCCGCCTCTTTGCTGGAGGCCTCAACGGTACCTGTTTCTATTTTCCCTTCTTTGGTTCGGGCCTTGTAACTAAATTTCAAATATGTGAATTGTGAATCTTGTATCTAGTATCTTGAATGAAATAATTGAATTTAGAATACGATTTATATTCAATATTCTTTTTATTCTATTCCAGCTTCCAGCTACAAGATTCAAGATTCTAACTTTAAACCACTACATTAGTAAACTCTTCAATTCCAAAGGATTAGCCGAATAATCAATTGCGTTTTTCAGTGAAATTTCCTTTCTGCGCACCAGATCAATCAACGCCCGATTCAGCGAAATCATTCCCTCTTTTCCCGATGTTTCTATGACCGCCGGTATTTCGTGGTTTTTATTTTCCCGGATTAAATTTGAAACGGCGTTGTTGCAAATCATCACCTCGCACACAGGGATAAACCCGCCCCTTACCCTTGGAACCAAGCGCTGGGAAATAACTCCCAGCAAAGAACCGGCTAACTGAAACCTGATTTGGTTTTGCTGTTCGGCCGGGAAGACATCGACCATCCGGTGGATGGATTGGGCGGCGGAATTGGTGTGGAGCGTGGCAAATACCAGGTGCCCCGTCTCAGCCGCGGTAATGGTAGTGGAAATGGTCTCAAGGTCTCTCATCTCCCCCACCATGATGACATCCGGGTTTTGCCGGAACGTGGACTTTAGGGCGCTGGAAAAACTGTGGGTATCTACCAGCACTTCACGCTGCTCAATAATGGATTTGTCGCCCTTGTAAATGTATTCTATAGGGTCTTCAATGGTAATGATGTGGGCGGCCCTGGTATGGTTGATTTCGTCGAGCATCGCAGCGAGCGTAGTGGATTTTCCCTGGCCCGAGGCGCCGGTAATAAGCACCAACCCCTGGGATTTTGAGGTAAACTCATGCAATACTGGTGGCAATAATAAATTTTCAATCGTTCGAATAGAGGGCGAAATAAGCCGCAGAGCTAAGCTTATGGTATCTTTTTGGAAGAAAATGTTAACCCGAAAACGCGCCTTGCCGCCAAAATCGTAAGAAAAATCGATCTCTTTCTCTCTTAAAAATTTTTCCTTCCTTTCTTCGCCGAGCAAACTGAAGGCAAACCCTTTGGAAATTTCCGCCGTCACCTTTTTTTCATTGACCAAAGGGATTAACTGGCCGACCACCCGGATGACCGGCGGCGGGCCCACCGAAATCAGCAAGTCGGATGCTTCCTGATTAATGGTGGTTTCCAATATTTTTTTAAATTGAGGTTCGTAATCCATAACTTTTGCTTCGCAAAAGAAATTCTAAATTCTAATTTCTAAATTCTAAACGAATGTCGTTTTAGAGTTTAGGATTTAGAATTTAGGATTTCGTTACGTTAGTGTTTCCTTTACCGCCTTTACTATTTCCTCCGGGGTGGTTTGTATTTTTAAAAAATATTTTATGACGCCGAACTGTTCAATTTCCCTGGTGTAATCCTGTTGGTTGAGATTGGAAATAACCATGACTTTGATGTGGCGGATTGCCGCGTCGCCCCGCAGGACTTTTAAAAATTCCCAGCCGTCCATTTTTGGCAGTATGATATCTAAAAGCACCATGTCCGGGTGGTGATTTTTTATTGCTTCAAGCGCCGCGACTCCATCCATCGCTACTTCAACAGCAAAACCCTCTCTTTTAAATTCAGTGGCGTAAATATCCACAATGAACGGATCGTCCTCGACTAATAAAATAGTTTTCATGTGAGTGCGATGCTAATATGCTAATGCATACTAATCATACCAATACGAAACGTTCGTTTAGCGCCATTAGTATTATTAGCATGCATTCGTATATTGGAATCGCATTAATTATTTCTCCTGTGTTACCCTAATCACCTCATCAATGGTGGTCTCCCCCTGCAACACTTTTACCATGCCTTCCTGAGCCATCGTAAACATTCCTTGTTTTTGAGCGGCTTTTAAAATTGAGGACTCCACCGGATCCTTTAAAATAACATCACTTAGTTCATCGGTCATGGATAAAATTTCAAAAAGACCCATCCTACCCTTATACCCTTTAAAATTACACAACTGGCAGCCCTTGGCCTCATATACATAGAGGGCACCCGAAAAGTTAAATTCTTTTTTCATTGATAAGGGCAGGCCTTTTAAGGTTTCTAGGATGTATTGTTTAAGGGTTTCACTGGGACTGACCTTTTTGCGGCACTTTTGGCAAAGCACCCTGATAAGGCGCTGGGCGATAGCCACCCGCAACGTAGAGGGAATTAAAAATGGCTTGACTCCCATGTCTATGAGCCGCGGAATAACTCCGATTGCCGAATTGGTATGAAGGGTTGACAACACCACATGTCCGGTCAGCGCGGCATTAATGGCCAGCCCCGCAGTTTCCTCATCCCGAATTTCTCCCACCATGATGATATTGGGGTCTTGTCGCAAAATCTGGCGCAAGCCCTCGGCGAAGGTGTACCCAATTTCCGCCCGAATTTGCGATTGGTTAACACCCGCAATGGAATATTCAATCGGGTCTTCAACCGTCACAATATTGACGCCTTCCTGGTTTAAAGTGCGAAGCAGAGCATAGAGGGTGGTGGTTTTTCCCGACCCAGTGGGCCCGGAAGATAAAATTAATCCGTAGGGTTTTTTTAGGGCACTCTGGACTACTTCCAAATTCCTGCCCCGGAGCCCCAGCGCATCAAATGATTGGAGGGCGGCTGAAGGATTTAAAACCCTGATTTCCACTTTTTCCCCATATAAAATAGGAAAGGTGGCCACCCTAAAATCAATATCTTTACCATTAATTTTGGCAGAAAATCGACCGTCCTGGGGAATTCTATTTTCATCAATTTTTAAATTGGCTAAAATTTTAATACGCGACACGATAGACGAGTGAACTGAAATAGGCAGAAACAAGCTTAAATGTAAAATGCCGTCTTGGCGAAACCGGATATTCAGCCGATCTCGAGTGGGCTCAATATGGATATCAGAAGCACTGCCCTCAATGGCATGGCGTAAAATAACCATCACCATTTTTATAACCGGCGCGTCGTCAGTAATTTTGAAAGTGGCGGGATTTTGATCCAGACCCCCCAGCACTTCTTTTTGATCCCCTTTTAATTCCTCCAGGGCCTTTTTGGTCTCTATTTCCAGGGTTTTGTATTGCTTCAGGACATTTTGGATATCAGAAAACGTTACCAAGTAAATCTCGTAGACAAAATTTTCCTTGCGGCTCAAAAAGCGCAGGGCATTCTGGCTGGAAATATTTTCCGGATAAACCATGCCAATGCCCACAATATTGCCCTTTTTAAACAAGGGCACCATGTTGTAATTTAAAGCCGCGGCCCCGGATATAAGCTCTAAAACCTCCGGAGCAACGGGCTTTGTATCAAGTTTCATTAAGGGAACATTGATAACCTTGCTTTTTAGCCGAAACAATGCTTCTTCGGAAACAATGTGTTGCTCCAATATGATTTCTTCCTCGGTTTTGCTAGTTTTTTGGAGCACTGCCTCCAGTTCCTTCTTTTTGTCCTCGCTGACAATCCCCTGGCCATAGAGCTCTAAAATGAGTTTCATTTTGTTTATAATGATACTTTTATTATTTTATGCGGCCCTCCGCCCAACCCCACCCCGTCATTGCGAGGAATCCGCAGATGACGAAGCAATCTAACTCCATCGCCACAATCTTAGGCCTCGTCGCGTACGCGCTCCTCGCAATGACGATAGACAGATATGTATGCGCGAGGGTTTACCTTATAATTTATCATTGCGGCAAGTCACCAGAACCTCCCGCCGAGCGGGAGGTTTCGACTCTGGGACCCTGCCCGGCCGGACACGAGAATTTTCCACTATTCTTTACAATAAAACCTTTTTCATCCTATAAATTTCTTTAGAATATCTTTCAATAGAAATGAAGCGCCCAGCAGCGAAGCCAAGGATGATTGGAGGAAATCCATCAGCGATGTTTTGGGGGTATCTGTAGCTAAAGTTCCTGGAGGGTTACCAGGGAGAAGGCAGTCATTATTAGACGTGCACATATTACTACCCGGTTCGTTTATAATGACACATTTGTTATTGGTGGTACACGCCGTGTGCATTTGATTTATTACTGCATCGCCATCTTCGGTAACCGTGAATTTCATGACGTTTGAATTTCCGCCTCCGGGTTCGGGATTGGATACATAAATTTGGTGTTCGCCGACTGTTAGAAGACGTCTTCTAATGAGGGTCACGAGTTTCCCCCACCCATTACATATCGGAAATTCTGGCTCATAGCGAAAGGTGATAGCATCACTGTCAATATCATTTACCAGTAACGCGTAGTTTGAAAAATTATCCCCAACCACGGTTATTTCCAAAGTACCCTCTTTCGGATTTAATGGGGTGGATGACGGCGACATGGCAGTAATGCTAGGCACCACATTATTCTCAACAGTGAATGCTTTGGCATTAGAACTTAAGTCGCCTCCCCTTTTTACCTTAACAGAAATAGTAGCGGGATTTTGTATGATTGACTCGGGAACCTCAAACTCCATACCTTCAGAGTCAGTATATTGAGTTGTCATATTATCGCCGCCAAATTCAACCTGATCATTGGAGCCAAAATTGGCCCCATATACACCTATTATAAACTGAGGGTTGCCATCATCAGTAAAATCTTCAATACTACAACTCGGTAATATAGATGAGGGACTGATTTTATCAATAAAGGGTTTTAATGAAAGATTTGGATTAATGGTGAATGCCTTTTTATTAGATTTTTCAAAGTCAAATACATCCGACGAATATGGAGTGCCAACAAAAACCATTCTTTCTCCTGAATTAGTAGAAAGATATTCGTGAGTAATCTTGACTTGGACTTTATTTTCGGAAATAAAAATAGTTTCAATGGGAGCAGTCCCAGATAATGCCTCAATCCAAACCTTCGATGTTGGCAAAAAATTATAGCCATTTACAACAATATCCATATCCGGTCCGCCAAATGATGAAGATGTTGGTGATATGCTGGTAATAGTCGCGCCCGATTTAACTATAAATTCTCTGGAGTTGGAAGTCCCTCCTCCGGGTGCGGGGTTTGACACGGTAATAAGATATCTTCCCATACTTTCGATATCTGCATAGGATATATATTGGACCTTTAATTTTGTCGGACTTATAAAATTGGTTGCGGCTGCCCTTGGAGAGCCATTCCAATTTACTACAGAGCCGTTTACAAAACCGGTGCCTTCGACGATTAAAATAAATCCTCCACCTCCCACTAATGCCGATTCTGGCGATATAATGGTAATATGTGGAAGTGGATTGCCGCCCGCTGGCGGAACAAAATCCGCGTTTGAATAAAATACTACCCCAAAATTAAACAGGAAAATAGCACTCATTAAAATAATTCTCTTATAAGAAAAAATTTCCATGAATTTAACTATTACTACAAATTACAAAGCTTTGGAATTTGTAACATAGCAATATTTTTAATAACTAATAAATGGATTGCTTCTTCCGATTTCCACTTCCTGGACGCTTACCACTAAAAACCCTGATTCAGTTAATAGTTGTTGCGCCTCTGCAATGGTAGTCGCCTCAATGGTGCCGGTAATTGGTCGGTTATTTTTATCTCGCACCACGTAATTGAAATTTTTTTGTGCATCATTGAATAATTCCAATTTTTTAAATTTAGCCAAATCCATGATATCCAGATTTACCGCAATGTTTAATTCATTATACCCGTTTCCCGAGCTATTTTGCAAAGAAATATATTGGCTTTTGCCGGTTAGTTCAGGAAAAAAAACGATAAAAGAAATGGCCATAACCAGCACCACTGAAAGAACGGTAATTCCCATTAAAAATAATTTTTGCTTTGACCTTGGCGATATAAATACGATAGCCATAATACTTTTGCTTCGAAAAAGAAATTCTAAATTCTAATTTCTAAATCCTAAATAATTACGAAATCCTAAATTCTAAATCCTAAAATCTAAAACGAAGTTTGTTTAGAATTTAGGGTTTAGTATTTAGAGTTTCGCGAACACTTAGAATTTAGAGTTTAGGATTTAGGATTTCACTAGTAACTGTTGGTTTTTACCTGCAGCTGAAAATCATATATTACCGACTGATTTGCTTTTGCGGACAAAACGCCTTGGCCAGCGGGAGAGCGAAAGGAAATCGAGGTGACTTCAAATAACCGGGAAGAGGAGTCCAGGGCGGCAAGGAATTTTTTAAATCCTGAATACGTTCCTGACAAATCGAGATTAAAACTAATGCTTTTTATCCACTCTGCAACCGATTTGTCTGTGGCGGACTTTTGGGCAAGACGGGAAAAAGAAGTCGATTTTAACGTCAGACCGCTCCCGTTGCTTTTATCCTGGAAAAAGGCCACTAGTGAAGCCAATGAAAAAGAGGCGGGAAGAGCGCTATCAATTTTTTGCAAATCCAACTGGCGCGCCTTAATTAAAGATAGTGTTTCAAAAACCCTGGCATAATACTGTGCCTTGCCGGTGTATTCCTGATTTTTTTGGGCCAACGTCACTTCCAAATCGTGGATGCTATTATAAGTTGGCGCCACAAAAAGAAAGCCAAACGCCAGGGTAATCACCAGAATCATTATTGCCAATGTGGGTCGGTTGAATTTCATTTGATATTAATTGGTTGAATAAGCATCATTCTTAAAAAACATCGCTTCCAGTACCATGTTTATCACAAACGTCACGCTTCCATTTCCGGATACCTGTGAATTTAATACGCTTACGTTTTTTACTTCAGCGGTGCTTTCTTCAAAAATTTTCACCTGGTTGCTCAAGGCCTTCATATCTTTGGCTTGGCCGGCCAAGGTAAACTCATTTTTGGCCTGGGAAACATCAAAGGCCGAAAACCACACACTGGGCAATGTTTTTTGTTCAATGAAATTAAAAATATTTAATGAAATGGTATGACCGTTAATAAGAGATGTAAAATCCTCCACCCTTTTTTTATAGGTAATAAGATCCTTTTCCTCTTGTTTTTGGGTACTGGTGCCGGCGGCAGCTATTTTTTGGTCAAGATCATTGATGTTTTGGTGTAAAAAATAGGCCTTTAGTGAAAAAATGGCAAAGCAAATAACTGCCACCGCTAGCAGATAGCAGACAAAATAGAATAAAAAATCAATCCAAAAGGACGCGGTAGTTTTTGTTTGATGTATTTGCTGAAAGTCAACCATAATGCTTTTACTTCGTAAAAGAAATTCTAAACTCTAATTTCTAAATTCTAAATGTTCGTGAAACCCTATGGACATCGCATCCAGAAACCGCACTTAAGTTGCCGGCGGTTTGGCAGTATTGGGCGGCTTGGAGCAAAAAATTTGTGAGGCCTAGCCGTAGCTACGCCGAACAAATTTTTTGTGAAAACTGCCCAAGATTGCCAAATCCGGCAAGACTTGGAGTGCGGTTTCAGGATGTGATGTCCATAAATACTAAACTCTAAACGAACTTCGTTTTAGATTTTAGGATTTAGGATTTAGAATTTAGAATTTAGAATTTCGTAGGTATTTAGGATTTAGGATTTCGTTTTATATCCCCAATCCCCCCAGTGCTACTCCCACCGCAGTAGAAAAACTAGGGCTCATCTGGCGCAATGTTTGCTCAAGAATGGGAGGGTATAAAAAACCAGAAAAGCAATTTGGCACCAGGACATTTTTTTTCAGGGTCTCGGCAAAATATTCTTTTAGCCCGGGGATATTTGATGGTCCGCCAGTCAGATATATTTCTTCTATTTGTTTTTTTTCTTTCTGAAAAAAATCGGCAGAAATATTTTTTACTTCAATTAATAGTGGGTCAATTAAAAGGTACAGGGTCTTTACCACATCCTGGCGGGTATACATCAATCCCTCCTTATTTTTTAGATCTTCGGCCTGCTCTGGACCAATTCCCAACACCGAGGAAATAGTTTGGGTAAATTGATTGCTGTTAAAATTAAAGCTGTAGCTTTTTTTCAAAAACCCTTTATCAACAATGTTAATGGTCGAACTTCGAACCCCCATGTCAACCAGACACACTACTTTTTTATTGTTTTTAGCCAAGGCCCGAGCGATCCCCATGGCCTCCGATTCAAGCGCATATAAGTTAAGTCCCGCCATGCGGGCGATGCTTTGATAGTCCTGCACCACCTGATTGGGTACGGCAACCAAGAGCACTCTTAATGAAGAATTTTTATCCCCCGGGGTCTTGGGTAATATTTGCCAATCCAAGGTAACTTCGGAAACGGGCAAAGTAATGTATTGGGACGCATTGTAGCGAATGGCGCCGGGAATTTCTTTTTCGGTCATGGCGGGCAGATCAAATGAAGTGCAAAACGTTGAAAAATCGGGGAGGGAGAAAATGGCCTCTTTCGTTTTAATTTTTGCCTCATCTAAAATTCCCCGTATCACTTTTGCGGTAAAATCGTTAGAAAGCAGATAGCTGCTTTTTTCTTGGCTGGACCCGTAAGAATCCCTGTAAAGAAGATTTGATTTTATTTGGCCGTAATTTTCCAAGGTCTTGCCCCCACCCCAACGGGAAACCTCCACAATTTTAATTGCAGACGCGCCAATATCAATTCCCAGCATCTTTTTTGGAAAAAATATTTTTAGAGGATTAAACATGAAACGAATTTCTAATTATTCTAAGTGCTCTAATTATTCTAATCAATTCCCAAAAAAGTGAATATCTAATTTCTAAACCGTTTTAGAATTTAGAGTTTAGGATTTAGAGTTTCAAGTATGGGATTTAATTAGGTTAATTAGTATAATTAGGAATAATTAGAATAATTCAATTATCTATATTATACTCTAAATATACAAACCATGACATACTCAAAGCATGTGGATAACATCAGAAAATTTTTACTAGAACTCCTCTTCCCTTCTTTTTGTTTGGGCTGCCGCAAAGAAGGCACCTACCTTTGTCCCGATTGCAAAGCAACGTTAGATATTTCTGAACACCAGTATTGCCTGTGTAGTAAACATCCACTGCGACTGCCCGTCGATAGCACTAAGGGGAAATGCCAACGATGCCAGGACGCCCCGCTTTCGGGCCTGTATACCGCCCTGCCTTATCAAGAAAAATTTTTGACCAAAAAACTCATCTACCAATTCAAATATCCGCCCTATTATATTAAAGTATTGGCCCGCGATTTAGCCGGTATTATTGCCACCCACCTGGTTATTATCAAAAAAAATACCAACTCTATTTGGGAACATAGCGTACTGGTACCCATTCCCATGGAAATGAGGAAAATGAAAGATCGGGGCTATAATCAAACCGAGGAACTGGCCAAAGAGCTAGGACATTTAATCAATGTCCCATCAATTTCGGGGAATTTAGTGAAAATAAAAAAGACGTTGCCTCAAATGAAGCTTTCGGCCACAGAACGTCAAGAAAACATAAAAAACGCTTTTGCACTAAAAAACCCCGAGACCTTACGGGGAAAAAAGATATTTTTGGTGGACGATGTATACACAACGGGTTCTACAATGCAAGAATGCGCCCGTGTCTTGCGAGCCGCGGGCGCCAAACAGGTATGGGGCATTGTCATCGCCAGGGAGGGTTAATCCTCTTTAATTCCCAATTTTAAAACCTCGTTTCTAATTTTTTGCGCATTGCCATGTTTCAATAGCCCTAAATATGAACTGATTGTCGCTTCTTTATTCTTTATCTTTAATCTTTTAAATATTCTCTGTTTGGTTTTATTCCTTAACACCCTATGGCCTGGAAAATGAACCCAACCCAAAAAATCCATCCCCGAATATAGGGTTTTGATGTAAATTTTATCCGGGTGCAGGTTAAGTTTTAAGGTAGTATGTAAAAAATCGCCTATTTGGGGAATTATGTTTTTCAAATATCTCTTATCTTCGGAAAAAATCACGAAGTCATCGGCATACCTGATGTAATACTTTAACTTTAATTGGTGTTTTACAAACTGATCAAATTCGTTCATGTAGACATTTGAAAATAATTGGCTCGTTAGGTTGCCCAGCGGCAGGCCGATGCGTGGCCTGCCACTGTCAAAACTTCCAATAATTTCTTTTAATACGTCAACAATGCGCTCATCGGTTATTCTTTCGCTCAATAATCGCAACAAGATGGTTTGATCAATAGAGTGGAAAAACTTTTTGATGTCGCACTTTAGAATCCAGCAGGTCTTAGTATTGTTTTTAGAAACAATATAGGCAAATCTTTTAAATCTTTCCATGGCTCGATGCGTTCCCTTGTCTTTACGGCACGAAAACGAATCAGCAATGAATGTGTCGTCAAAAAAGGGGTACAAAATACGGTAAACGGCGTGGTGCAAAAGGCGATCACGCACGCTGGCCTTGTGAATTATTCTTGGTTTTGGGTCATTAATACGGAATTCTTGGTAGCCGCCATGTTGATAACTTCCGTTGCTAAGATTGTGGTGCAGTGATAAGATATTATCCATCAGGTGAAACTGAAACTCCTGGACATCTTTTTTATTCCGCTTGCCAGGCAAAAACTCTTGCCAGGCCAGCAGCAAGTTCTCAATATGTATTAAATCTTCAAATCTATGATCCAATTTAATTCGCATAGTAACGTTTCCTCTAATACCCCCCCCCAAACCTTACCGGTTTTGGAAAAATCCAAGGGCATGTACAAACAATGGATGGAAATTCACCGCAACATGGAGCGATCCGCGCGATTTGGGATAGGAAATAAAATAGATGTGTTGTTTCTAAGAATTCTTGAATTGCTCAGAAAATCCATGTACACCCCGATTAACAAAAAAATACTAATTCTTGAAGAGGTATCTGATTATATTGATTCATTTCGCTTTTTCTTCCAACTTCTCTGGGAGACAACTGGTTTCCAATAAAGAATATGTTTCTTTTGGAGCTGAAATAGAAAATTTGGGGAAAATAGTCGGTGGCTGGAAAAAAGGCCTTATTAATAAAACTTCCGCTACGAAAGCGGAAGAAAGAAGATAATAGCTGGAGAGGACCTGGTTGCCAGCGTTCCACCTATTCGGGTTCTCGACCGAGTTGGCGTTCACGTTCCAGTAGCGGTTGTCGGAGTTCCAGTTGGCGTTAACGGCCCACAGTATTATGCACCATGCCATCAATTCCACTACCCCTTGAATACTCTTAGGGCTGTATCGTATTTGGGACATTAAAAGTCCGCCAGCATAGTGCACCGATTGTATTCTTTTTTAAAAAAATGCACACCAACTCTTACCAAAGGCATGCCTTTGGTAATTCTCTGATAACGGTTTATTAAACCTCATGCATTTTTGGGGCGCTGCGCGAAGGCCATGGCCTTCGCGCTAAAGCCACCTTATTGAAATACTACCATATTTTTTTGAAAACAAAAAAGCCCTCGTTCACCTTTTTCAAAGTGTCAGAGGGCCATAGTTTCAAAGTGCCAAAGTGACGAAGTGTCAAACGGCACAAAGTTTCATCAATCGCTGGAGAGGACCTGGAAGCCAGCGAACCACCAAGACGGGTGCTCGACCGAGTAGGCGAACACGCGCCAGCAGCGGCGGTCGGAGTACCAGCGGGCGTTAACGGCCCACAGCACTCCCTTCTCGTCTTTGATGTATGCGATGTTGGCGTACCCGTTGATGATCAGGTTACCTGCCTGGCCGTGGGACTGTTGGCGGATAAGCCAGATAAACTGGCCCATAGTGATTTCGGCTTTGTCGCCGAATTCTTGCAGGATTGGGGCGTCCAGAGAGTCCTTTTCCAGGTTGTGGCAGGCGATGGATGTCGCCACGGAAGCCGGGCATTTCTTGCCCAAGAAATACCTCTTGAAATCAGGCCAGGCATAGCCGATGTTGGCCTCCTGGAGGATCTGCTCGGTCAGCACCAACTCATCGACAGCAGGAATCTTAACAGAACCTACCCGTCGAAGAAGCGGGGGTATGGGGTGTCGGTGCTTGGCGATGTGGTTGGCGATCAGGTCCGAAAGACCTCTTGCCTCGTTCACTCGCTGGGCCTCGTCTTCGGTAAGCGCCGCCTTGTTGTAGGCGGCCGACACGACCTCCAGAAACTTGAGTCCCTTGGAGTCGCGGCTGGTGACGGACGGGATCGATGTTTTGGACATCGGCGTCATCCCTTTCTTGGAAAGAGTGTGCTTGCTGCCGAAATAGCAGTCATAGCCAGAAACCCTCGGCAATACAAAGGGCTTTTGGCTACGACTGCTTATTAAATTTAGATGTAAAGGTGCTATGTTTATCTTTTTGATCATATCATATAAATTAAAATATGTCAAATTTTCCGGACGTAACTGCTCACGCCTTCCTTATTCGCCACTGTCATTGCGAGGAGTCCTGAGCCACGGCGAAGGGCGACGAAACAATCCAGAGTGAAGCTGCACACACCCTAGATTGCCACGCCTGCGGGCTCGCAATGACGATGGAGTGTGAAGGGTTACTTTTGCCGCATAATATTTTTACTTATTAAAAAAATCTAAAACGGTTAGGATTTAGAGTTTAGAGTTTAGAGTTTAGAGTTTAGGATTTCATTTACCTGGGCATTTTCACCTCAAAATCCCCCACCGCGTACGCCGCTACCTGATACGGAGGGAAATAAAAGGTCAGGTAGTCGGAATTAATCATAAATACGGAAAAATTTTCTTCTTTTGGACCAGCTCCATCGTCAAGCCATGCGCCCTGAGCATTACCCATGCGCGCCACTAATTGTTTGTTTATATCCGCCTTTGCATAATCAGAAATTTTTTGCAAATAATTTTTTTGGCCGGCAAAAAGATCAGCCAGCATGATTTCTTTATTATTTTTTACATCATAGTTAAGCGACACAAAATACCCCATTCCATGCGCGCCTCCCGTAAAGTTATACACACTAAATACCATGCTAATAACATTTTCATCAACCTGGCCTTTCTTGTAAGAAATATTTAAATCGTACTGGCGCGGATAATTCAGGTAACCCTCGGGGTCAGTTTCTTGCGCGGCTTTATCATTTTCTAAGGCATTTTTTTTAAAACTATCTAATTCAGCCGTAATAATACCGTTAATTTTTTTATTCAGATCATCTAGGCCTTGAAAATAGGGATAGGTGATGGCGATATTAAACGGTTTTTTAGTGTCGGTTATTTTTTTATCTTCGATGGTTATAGATTGCAAAGCAACGACTTGTTCCTGGTCATTGTTTTCCTGCTTTGAAATGGATTGACGGTAGATAAAAAACAAAAAGCCGGCAACCGCCAGCAGCGCGATAACAATGATGACAATAAGTACTTTTTTAGTATTCATATATTAGACCTGTTGCGTATTAAGGATTTACTGCAAATTGCATATTTCGGCCACAAATTTGCTATACCTAGTATAATGTGTCGCTCGTTCGGAAAGGAATAATTGCGATTCTTCCTTTCCTCTCTCGCTTAGCACATTATAATTTTTCGGCGGGCCCTCTAGGCAAGCCGAAAAATTCTATCAAATTTCTGGCTCAAAATCTTCAATTTTCGTAACAATCCTTAATACGTAACAGGTCTATTACCTAATAGACAATAATATAATTGAAACGCAAGCCGTAGTGACCCCTATATATCCAAATATATTCAGTTTTTCCTTAAAAAGCAACGTACCAATTATTACCGTGGTAAGCAAACTTATGATTGACCATAGAGTTCCCACCACCGAAAGCTGGTTTCTTTGTAAAATGGCGGGTAACCAGGCCAAAACCCCCAACGAATATATTACTAAAATATAAATGACATATTTTATGCTCGGGTCCAAGGCAAATTTCTTTGACAAAAACTCACCAAGAGCAAAAAATACGCCGGAAATAAGTAACCAAAGTAAATAATTCATGTTTTATTTTTTTGGCGGACTGTGTCCTTGCTCCGACGCTGAAGCTCTGGCGCAAGAGTCCGTAGCTGGCCACTTCGGCAAGCGAAAGCGGAGGAGGTGGGAGTCGAACCCACTTAACCCTTTCGGGTTATAGTTTTCAAGACTATGGCACCAACCGTTATGCGCCTCCTCCAATATTATTATTATCACATACAAGCCATTTTTTCAAATTTGTGATATAATGGAGGCATGGCTAAACTGTTAATTAATTATTCCAAGAGAGTAATATTCCCCAAAGGAAAACAGGCGATATTTTTATCAAAAGCAAGGGGGAAATAAACATTTCCTGGACTTTATTGGCAGAAAAATTGAAGATACATAGCAGGACATTAAATGATTTAAAAAGGGAAGAATATTCAATATCGTTGGATTGCCTAAAAAAGATTTGCAAAATGGCTGCCTTGGCTATGCCTGATGATGTAGAAATAAGGGACCCTTTCTGGTATTCAATCAAAGGGGCCAGAAAGGGTGGATTAGCGATGATTAAAAAATACGAGGGCATTGTTGGTGATCCAAAATACCGAAAGATGAAGTGGTACCAATGGTGGGAAAAAATAGGAAAACATAGGAAAAATATGGTTGTGGGAATGACCAAAGATGTAACTCTCCCTTTACTATCAGCAGATTTAGCGGAGTTTACGGGAGTAATGCTAGGTGACGGAGGTATTCCCAAAAGCCAGGTAATTATTTCAACCAACAGCAAGGATGATAGAGAATACGGATATTTTGTAAGAGATTTAATAGACCTGTCCCTAAATAAGATTTGTTACGAAAATTACAGATTTTGAGCTGGAAATTTGATAGAATTTTTCGGCTTGCCTCCAGGCCCGCCGAAAAATTATAGCAAATTTGTAGCCAAAATATGCAATTTGCAGTAAAATCTTATTTAGGGACAGGTCTAATGAAGAAGTTGTTTTTCGTAGAACCGGCCATATATTATCCGCCAGCCGCCCTGGTAATGAATATTGTAGTGTCCCGTGTAAAGTTAGTTAAATTTTGTAATAAAAAATTAGGATTAAGGATCGGGAACAAGTTAAAGCAAGGATTGGATATTCCTCTGTGGATTAGAAAAGGTATTGAATTTGAAAAAAGATGTGTGAGGGGTTTAATGGACACCGATGGATGTATTTTTAACAAAGTCCATAAAATGAAAAATAAGCAATATAGTTATAAAAGATTGAGCCTGGTGAGTGCTTCGCCGATGTTAAGAAAATCTATCTTTGATATTTTAGAGAAACTCAGATTATCACCGAAAATAAGAGGCAACAGATCAGTGCAAATCGAGAATAAAGAAAAAATTGCAGAGTATTTTAAAGTTGTGGGAAGTAGTAACCCCAAACACTTGAATAGATACCATAAATAGGGCATTATGAGAAATGTTAGGAGAGGTGGCTGAGCGGTTTAAAGCGGCAGGTTGCTAACCTGCGATCACGCAAGTGGTCTCGTGGGTTCAAATCCCACCCTCTCCGCCAAAATGGGAAAATGTAAATTGGAAAGGTGCGCCTCGTTCCGCCGTTGGCGGGACGAGGACAGAATTCCATTCGAGCTATCTTTAAAATACACCGCTGTAATAATGTTAGCCAGATTTTTTTGGTTAACATTTATAGAACACACATTCCAGAATTGGACTTAAGTGCCAGTAGGTTTGGCAATATAAGCCATCTTGGAGTTAAGACGCGAGGCGTAATGTGTCGCAACGCATTCGCCCCGTCTCCGAAGAATTTACGAGGCGTAGCCGTAGCTACGGTGAGTAAATTCTTTGGGAAAGATGGTTTAGATTGGCAAATCCGGCGGCATCTTGGAGTCCAATTCTGGAATGTGTGTTCTATAGCATGGGGGTTGCAAAAATAATATGAATATACAAAAAGGATCTATAACTATTTTGGTAATTATTGCCGCAATCATTGCTTTTCTGGGAGGAACGAGTTATTCTTTGGTAACTAAACAATGGGGGTATTCTTTTAATAATCCTTTGTCTTTTTTCAAGACTTCTGACATTACCCAAATATCCTGCACCCAAGAAGCCAAGCAGTGCCCTAATGGCTTATATGTTAGCAGGAGCGGCCCTCGGTGTGAATTTGCCGATTGTCCTGCTATTGCCCCCACCGAAAAACCGAATACTACGGTTAAGCCATGCCCGGACGAAACCACTCTTTCTTCTGATGGCACTTGCCAATTAATTCCTGGCACCAACACCATAACTCTTGGCGAAGGCCAACGGGATAGCCATTTGTTGGTGCAAAAAATTTATCCCGATTATATTACTGGCTTAAATTCCATGGGTTTTCCCGTGGCAGTTGAACCTGGTCGCCCCATTACCCTTTACATAAATCAAAGCGTCAGCAACGGCTGCACCGTAACGCTAACCCTTATTGGCATACAAGGAAACACCGCTATATTTACTAAAAAAGTAATTCCTATTCCGGAGTATGGTTGCCCGAAATGTCTGGCAAAAAACACCATGATCAATACACCTAATGGATTAATTCCAGTGGAGCAACTAGCAGAGGGGATGGATGTTTGGACGACCGACGCATCGGGTAATCGCGTAGCTGGAATTATTACTAGGGCTTCCAAAACTCTGGCCCCGCCAAATCACCGTATGGTTCATATCACTCTTGATGACGGCCGAGAAATATTTGCTTCGCATGGCCACCCTTTAGGAGATGGACGGACGTTTGGTAATCTTATCGCTGGCGAATTGCTTAACGGAGGATATATAGCAGTTTCAGAAAATATAGCATACCAAGAAGATTATACTTATGATATTTTACCCTCCGGCGATACCGGGTTTTATTGGGCCAACGGCATTCTTATAGACAGCACGCTCCATTAAAGCTATACTTATGTCCATATAGCATGGGAAGAAAGGTCGTAAAAAAATAGTTAACATTTTTAAATAGTATGGATGAAGCACAAAAAACAAAATTAATGGCTAATTGTTCCTGCGGATCGGGAAAAATGTATGGCGCATGCTGTGGAACGATGGAACTATGTTTTTGCGGATCCGGAAAGCCAGTAGGTCAGTGCTGTATGGCCGACCCAAAAGGACATGGGGTAGATATGGGTAACGAAGAAAAAGTGTAAAATTTCAGCGACATAAAAAACCAGCATATATTGCTGGTTTTTTATTAGACCCGTTGCGTATTAAGGATTGTGACGAAAATTGCAGGTTTTGAGTCAGAAATTTGATAGAATTTTTTAGCGTACCCTCTGTGGTACGGTAAAAAATTATGGCAAATTTCTGGCCGGAAGATGCAATTTGCAGTAAATCCTTAATGCGCAACGGGTCTATTGAATTCATAACGCTCAAGCAGCCACTAAGTCCCTTTCAATTTGGGCGTGGCATTCGGCCTCGGTCATCGATGGCTGACCAGGATGCTTTTCGGCCATATGAGCATCGATAGCCACCTGATTCATCGTGGCTTTAATTTTCACCAATGCTTCTTCACGATTCTCCGCATCAACACCCATAACATCCCCGCAACTGCACGTCATAGAAAAATGTTGCATAATTTTATTTTTAATAATATTGCCTTGATAATACCATGGGAAATAAAAAATTGAAATACTGAAACAATTAAGGTAGTATAAAATCATCAAAAGCCCCCATAGTTTAATGGATAAAATGCGAGCTTGCGGAGTTCGTGATCGAGGTTCGATTCCTCGTGGGGGCACCAAAATCTGACTTTCGGAAAATTGACCGACTTTTTCGTTGGCGGCGCAAAGCGCCGCCCAAGCATTTCCCCCCG
>MHOT01000024.1:0-3960 GCA_001820175.1 Candidatus Staskawiczbacteria bacterium RIFCSPHIGHO2_02_FULL_42_22
CTCCGTTTGTGCTTGCGTCACCGGTGTTGAATCCCACTATATTTACCAAGGCAGCGTTGGTAAAACTGGGCCATAATACCCATAAGAATATTACTCCGGTCAATAAGGATATTCGTATTTCCTGAAAGCTTTTCTTCATGCCAAGTTAAATAAATTTAAAACAAATACGAATATGAATCGTCATTATATCACAATATTTAGATACCCCAAAAATGCTTGGACGGGTAATGAAAATCAGATTTGACTTTTTAAATCAACCCTGATTTTCTCCAGCAAGAGTCCGAGCAAATTGGTTACTTCTGCCTGGGCCTCGCGCTCGGTGTCGCTTTCGGTGAACTTCTGCCATTGGTTGAAAATTTCCTCATCTTCCAGACCTCTTACTGAGTTTTCCAATTTCAGTCTGGTATCAAAATCAACTTCGTTCTCAGCCCGGAGCACTTCTTTGATAAAGAACTTAGAGAAGTCCAATATTTTCTCATTGGTCTTTTGGATTTCCAGAGCCGCTTTCGCTTCTCGTAATTCTCCGGAGATAAGAAAATATTTAGCGCCGAAAATAATGTTACCCAAGACCAGAATCAATACCAAGGTTAAAGTTGCTTTTGATTTTTTCATTTGATTTTTATCAACCTCTCTTTTTGTCACGAAAGAAATTATAGGATAACATAATAATAATCGCAAGCAAAATGATGGTTTTCCAATCCAGTATTTGGAACCACCAGTATTTGGTTTTAAGCTCTATATTATTATGGACACCACTGCCCTCTGTCACCTGAAAAGGCTTGCCTTCATACGATGTGTAGCCCGAAGCTTCAACTCTCAAGTAATAAGAGCCTTCCGGCACCAAGAAGGAATAGGAGCCGGTCAGGTTGGTTGTTTGGGGATTCTCCTGCTGATATTCTTCGGCAGGCCAAAGAACGTATTTACTCGTCGCAGGATTAAGCCAATATATAGAAGCGATGGCTCCCGGAACACGAATTTCTTTGTCGCCATATTTTTCATATATATATCCCTCCGGGTCAACTACAGTAGTCAGCCTGACTTCTTTTCTCCCCAGTTCCGGGTCATTGAATTCAAGGACAGTAATAATTTCATATTCTCCTCCCACCGCAGGCGCTTCTATTTCGGCGGTATAAATGCCGTCGCCATCCGGGTCGGTATATTCAAATTCCAAGAGCACCAGCTTCTCTTCCACTCGCACTGGCCTCTCTTGGACTTGAGCGAATACTTTCTCTGCGAAAATTATAGAGCTGAGCAGTGAATCAGATGGAAGCTCTAGAGACGTGTCGGAATCCACCTTTCCCTTCCAGACTATATAACCCTTCACACTTTTTACGCCTTCTCCGGGTCTTATTACAAGATGTATCGGTCTCCCGACAATGGTATTTATTTTCTGTTCTGGCTGGCCTTCCTCGCTGATGGAGAGAGACATGTTATAATCTATAAGCTCACTGCCTCCTTTGGCGAAAACTATTTCTGTCGGTATTCGCTCTTTCATAATGGAGGTAAGCTCACCCACAGGCACTCCCTGAGGCAGACCAAGCTCCTCCTCCGTCCCTCCTGCTACTCGCTCTGTCAGTCCCGGTAGAGAGAACTTGACAGTCTTTAGTTTAGCCACATCAGTTATTTTATCAATGCCCACTTCTTCAAAAGTCTCGCCAAGACGGGGGAACTTCCCGGCCAGATTGGTTATGGCGCGAGGCAGAGGGGCCAAGACGAAGCTATTTATTTCTTCCTGGGGCAGAAGCTGCCATCTGCCTTGGAATACAAGGGGAGTTTCTTTAGGAATTAATTCTTCTGGCGGAGTTTCCGCAGGTGTTTCTACGACAGGTCTCGGGAAAATATTCTCAAAGAAATCTATAACATTCTTTACAGGGGTATCTATAGACTCGGGTAATGGAATAAACGGCAAAACAAGAGGAGTAAGGGGCGTAAGGGATAATGTTGGAGCTACAAATCTCGTTCTCCTACTGCCACTACTACTGACTCCACTACTTGAAGCTGAATCTACGCTAAAGGTAATGGTGTAGTCATCCGTATTGGCATTACTACTGCCATCAGTACATCGCACATAATAGGTATAAGTATTGCCATCTGATAATCCAGTGATAGATTCTGAGTGTGAAGTAGTGCCGGTAGTGGTAAAGGTATTATCCATATCACCGTAGGCTGTGCTTGCGACAGTGTCGTATTTACAAGTAGCCGACTCGTCTGTAGTAAGAGAAAGGGTTGCGCCTGTCGTCCCCGCAGATAAAGCTCCGGAAGGAGAACCCGCAGAACGAACCGGAGGAGTGCCATCAATGAATGTCACAGAAGTTCTGGAAACTTGGACGGCGGTGTTGCCTGCTACATCCGTGGCATCAAAAGTAAATGTATATACCGTATCAACTACTAAATTTGAAACATCGCTAGCACAGCTATTGGTAGTGTCCGAAAGATTAAGAGTATGTGCGCCGGAATTTAACGCGGTACCCGCCAGAGTGCAGGTATGGGGAGAGTTAGCGTCTGTGGTTCCGCTTGTTCTGGTGGCTACTACCTGCCCGCTCGCTACAGCTGTGTCAAGTGTATAGGCAATATCCGACGAAGAGGTAACGTTATCTATGGAAGAAGAAGCCGAAGGAGTAACACTGGAGAAAACCGGAACATCGGTATCTGTGGTCACAGAAAGCGCGCTAGAATCCGAAGAAGTATTTCCTGCCACATCCGTCTGACGGGCATAAACTGAATAATTTCCGGAGGTAAGTGTGGATGAAGTAATTGTTACCGTACTAGAAGAACAAGTGTCGTTGCCAAGAGCGTTAGACCCTTCTCTCAAATAAACAGTCGCTCCGCTTTCGCAAGAAATAACAAAATCCGGGGTAGTGTCCGAAGTAATGTTGTCCGAATTAGAAGCTCCGCTATCTGTGGCATCGGTCATATTGGGAGTGCCGGGAGCTGAGGGAGCGGTAGTATCTATTACCAAAGCCTCATTGGCCGCAAGGCCAGTGGTGGGGGTGAAGTTGGACATCGCATTGCCGGCTGCATCGGCTATGGTGCCGGAGATAGTGGCATCAAGGTCAGAAGAAGTATCTCCTGTTTGGACAGTATAGTTGCAGCTCTTGGTGGATTCACCAGATGGAGCAATAGTACACGTCCTATCTGTAACTCCGGTCTCAAGAGTTACTGTCGCATCACCTGTGGAGGTTACCACTTCCGAGAAGGTGACATCTATGTCTATCAATTCATCTACCGTGTAGCTTCCTGCCACTTTGTCCGAGGAGACGCTAGTGATGGTGGGAGCGGTAGTGTCAAAGGTGACAGATGTACGTGAAACTTCTGTGGCAGTATTGCCTGCCGCGTCGGTAGCATTGAATGCAAATGTATAAACAGTTCCCGAAACCAAGTTTGATACATCACTTCCGCAACCATTTGTCGTATCGGAAAGATTGAGAGTATGCGCGCCAGAGTTAAGCGCTGTGCCGGCAAGGTTGCAGGTGTGCGGAGAGTTGTCATCAGTCGTACCACTGGTGCGTGTAGCCACGACTGTACCGCTTGAGACTGACTCGCTTAAGGAATATTCAATATCAGAAGAAGATGTAACGTTATTGATAGACGAAGACGAGTTGGGCAGGACGGAGGAGAAGACAGGCACAGTATTATCAAACGTCACCGAATTTCTGGTGACCGTAGTAGCAGGATTGCCGGCGGCATCTTCGCCATCAAAGGTAAAGGTGTAGATAGAGCCAGAAACCAAGTTGGAGGTGTCTACTGTACAGCCGTTGGTGGTATCGGAGAGGTCAATGGTATGGGCGCCGGAATTTAAAGCCGTGCCAGTTAAAGTACAAGTGTGAGGAGAGTTTCCGTCTGCGGTACCCCCGGTTTGGGTGATGGTTATAATACCGGTAGTGGCGGCCAGAGCTTCGTCAATGGTATAGCCCACGTCAGAAGAAGTAGTGACACTGTTGATGGAGGAAGAAGCGGCGG
>MHOT01000024.1:3983-8274 GCA_001820175.1 Candidatus Staskawiczbacteria bacterium RIFCSPHIGHO2_02_FULL_42_22
CGTCAAAAGCTGTCGCATCTATCTTTACATAGTAGTTGGTGTCGTTGCTTAAATCCGAGGTAGGGTTCGCGGTAATGGTGATGGTGCCAGTACCAGTAATGTCTGTAGTAACATCAAAAGCCTCTACTAAAACATCTCCCACTGTTTCATAAAGATTAATGTTACCACTCTCCGCATCCACCGCCTCGTCAAAGGTAATAACCAAGTTTGCGTCTATAGCCACATCGGTAGCGTTATCGTCGGGGGTGAAATCAGTGACCAGCGGCGCGTCATTGTCATCATACGGCACCGCGATGGTGAAAGCTGCCCATTGTTCATTGATCGAGGCAAATGTTCCGGGGTCCTCAATTCCGTCGGCGCTTTCCTCATGCAGAGTAGCCATCCACACATCCACTCCGGCTGTAATATTCGCTCCAGAGTGCAAGTATATAAAATCTTCATACCCCGATGGCGCATCAGGGATAACGGTCTCTGTTGCGCTAGAATCCTTGGACATAGCCGCAATCCAGAGGTACTTGGCAGTGTCACCAGCATCATGGCTTGGGGGATTGCCATTTGTGCTACTTCCATTAGCACTATTTGATGTAGGAATACCTCCATTTGCGATACGCAAAGTAATATGCGCGGCCTCTTCGATTGCATCTGTAGCGATAGTGGCCGCATCACTACCCTCTGCAATTTTATAGAAAATAGAACCAGTATTTTGGGCGCCACTATCACGATCTATTTCAGTCCAATCAACACCAATAGTATGGTCGCTCCCAGCGCCAGCATCTGGACCATCTGCAGAAAAGATGATTATGAGCAAGTCTCCCACGGTTATCCCCGAGGGCATTCTTATCGTATGATTATTATCGCTGTTAGTCCTACCCCAGTTGTAGCTCTTTATAACTGGGTATCCAACATCCACATTAAGGTCATATGTTACTTTAGCGAATCCAGAGAAACCAGCTATTTCGGCAGCATCAGAGCTAGCTCCTCCAGAACCGTAAAAACGACTAGAAAAGTTGTTTGCACCTATACCGCCAAAAAAGTTGCCGGGAACTGTAAGAGAAGCGCTTGCTTCATCTCCAGCACCACCGCCGCCAGCCCTAGTACCTGAAGCAGTGACACCATCTCCGCCATTGAATCCTGAATCTCCTTCATCGCCCGCTTCTGTTCCGCCAGTTCCTCCGTTTGCCCCTCCGCCTTTACCTCCTTCGGCACGCAGGTGGGTGGTGGGGTCGCGAAATACTGTGGTATCACCACCGTTACTTCCTCCCACCGCCCCGCCGGCTCCCACTGTTATCACATACTCCTGTCCGGCAGAAACAGCGACAGTCGCCTTTTTGTACGCACCACCTCCACCAGACCCTGCTCCCGTGTCACCGCCACCGCCACCGCCCCAGCCCTCAAATATTGCAGAAGTTACTCCTGCAGGCACGGTAAATGTACCGCTTGCCGGAAAGGCCTCAATGCGCTTGTGAGTAGTATCAGCGGCTTCCACACTGGCAGGGTGAGAAACCGAAAAAATAGTAACGAATCCATTGAGAATTAATCCAACCACCAGTAAAACAGACAAAAAAGATTTTATTGCCTTATCCTTGTGTTGAAAGATTTTCCTAGAGGAAATTTTCACTTTAGAAAGCATCCTTATCATTATAACCTACAATATTAAATAACCAACCCTGTCTTCCTTTTTCTGTGGATAAATAAATGAGCGAATTTGCGAGTCTTTTTTGTAAAGATGTTTAATGGAAAGGATGTATTTTCACCCTTCCATTGCATATTGTTGTAAAAGTCATATTAATAGGGCGAAGAGGTTTTAGGAAAATAAATATAAAAATGATAAAATCTTTCTATGAAAGATTTTGACTCTTGGAATGAGTTAAAGAAAAAAATCGAAGCCGATAAAAATAATCCTGATAAATTTCCAAAAGAAGGAGAAGTTTGGATGTGCAGTTTAGGCAGGAATATCGGCTTTGAACAAAATGGAAGCGGGGATAATTTTTCTCGCCCAATTTTGATTACCAAAAAGTTTAACAACCATATGTTCTGGGCTATTTCACTTTCCACTAAACAGAAAGATTTTGATTTTTATTTTAACTATACCGACCCAAATAATCAAAAAGTTTCTGCTATTTTAGCTCAAATGAAATTGGTTAGTGTGAAAAGATTGAAAAGAAAGCTCTATGAGGTTCCGAATGAACTTTTTGATGAAATGAAGCAAAAATTAAAATCTTTCCTCTAGAAACTCGAAACCCCGCTTTTGGCGGGGTTTCTCGGAGCCTTTCGGCACTTTGTATACTTAGTATAGCAAACTAACGAACGAAGTCAAGAGAATGTATTCGTCCACCACATTTGGCACTCATTAGCGGGTAATGAACGAATTTACAAACTCAAACCTGCAACCGCTTCCATCCTCGCCTTCGTCAAAGGTCCCACTAGTCCGTCAGGCACTAGGCCATTGTCGCTTTGCCATTTTCTAATGACAGCGATGGTTTTAGGTCCCAGTATGCCATCGGTTGCAAGTCCGAGATTTAATACATTGTTTAGAAATCTTTGCAGTTCTTTAACTCCTTCTCCCCTGCTACCATTTCTTAAAGTAGTGGTGCCGAAGTTGTAGCTAGCAGAAGAAACAGAGGAAGTTGCCCCACAAGATTTACCGGTAGTGGTGTTGAATCCTGAGGTTCTGCCATTACAGCCTGCGACTTCTGCGACTGGAGTAACTTCATTGGATAAGGTTTGGATAACGTCCTTCACTCCTTTTGTGGTTACTGTTTTAGTAGCAGAAGCTATGTCATTGCTTGTTGCGTTGTGGGCTCTTACGGTGTAGGTGTATGAAGTGTTTGGATTTAATTTGCTGTGAGTGAAAGTTGTGCCTGTGCTTGCGTCTAGCTGAATATTGTTTTGATTGTAGATGCGGTAAACTGTGGCTCCCTTTACTGCAGGCCAAGTTAGGTTTACTTGGTTTGAGGTTGCACTAGCGGACAGTTTAATTGGAGTGGCTGTGGGGGTGAATTCTGTTAATGGTGGGGTAACTTCTGCTGGTGGGTTTTCTGCGGATGGAGGAGATACTACAGGAGGAGGTGGATTGCCGTACATACCGATGCGGGAACGGGAAACAACAACATTATCCCAATAACGATCTTCATCCACGATAAAATCTGTGTCATCCGCCTGGGCGCCGACCCTGACATTGCCCAAAGGTTCAGTATTGTTTCTAATTTTAATGTTTGTCCTTTCTAGTTGCAGGATATCATTGACCCACACCCTGACTAAACCATCACAAGCTCCGGTGGTGTCGCAGGTTGGTGAAGAATTTAGCTTAACCTCAAGCTCCAGGGCATACCAGGTGTCAAAATTGAAAACATTATCTTTTTTAGTATCGCTACTAGGTACCCGTAATCCGCTCCAGGAATAACCATTGCTGTTGACCTGATGGCGAAAAGGAGTATTTCTGTACCAAGCTGAAGTGATAACATCCCAACCCACGCCTGTTCCCCAGTTTTTACCAAAAATATAATAGAGCTTCCTTTGTTCGGCATAGGTCCCCCCGCTGGCAAAGTTAACATAGCCACGGACAAAAAAATGTTCCAGATTTTGTGATGATAGATCTATCTGGGCGAAACGATTGATATCTGTGGCCGGAGGTGGCGGAATTAAATCTTCATAGGGTATGTGTAGAGAATAATTTCCGGAATAGGCTCTGGCTCCATTTACTGTAGCCTTGCCTGCCACCTGGTTCCACTTATCTTTGTTGCCTAACTCGAAATCATCGCAGAATACCCAATCAGGATGACTGGTTTGCCAATTTACACATTCACTTGCTGCATATGCGGTTCTATACACGCCCCAAATTAACGACACCGCAATCAAAATTATTATCAGACTTGAAATTTTTAAATAAGGATTAAAATGCAAAATTTTATTTTTATACATATAAAGTAAATTATATATCATAAACATTAGTTTTACTAATAATTTGCGTGATTGATAGTTGTTGAAATTATCCTCTGATTACTATCACCGCTATATACAATATATACAATAGAACAAATATGACTCCCTGGGAGCGTTCTAGTGTATGTCGTTTACCCAAAAACATCCAGCCAAAAAGTAGCGCGCTCGCCGCGACAACGACCCAAAGGTCAAAGTTGAGCTCCGGCCTAAAAGGCAGAGGCTTTATCACCGAACTAATTCCGAGAATCCAAAAGATATTAAAAATATTAGACCCGACCACATTGCCGACTGCGATATCCGTATTTTTTTTAAAAGCGGCAACGGCAGAAGTGGCGAGCTCCGGGAGCGA
>MHOT01000025.1 GCA_001820175.1 Candidatus Staskawiczbacteria bacterium RIFCSPHIGHO2_02_FULL_42_22
TATACTCCGAATCACTATGAGTGCAGATGATACAAAACGCCTCAATCTTGACTCCTTGCCCGATCTTCTCACCGTGCGTGAAGTAGCCGAAGTGCTCCGCGTTTCGCCTCTGACGATTAAGCGTTGGGGTAAAAAAGGGAAACTGCCCGCTATTCGGATCAATTCGCGCGGCGACCGACGATATCGCAAAGAGCAGGTACTGATGCTTCTGGGAATCCAACGGGAAAACGGGATTTAACGAGGTTATAAACGGGCTTTGAATACTTCGCTTTCTATTTTTTCTATCTTCTTCAGGCGTCGTACGTGGCGCTCGCCTTGGTTGAACGGCGTTTCTAAAAACATTGTTGTCATTTCCAATGATACCTCGGGATCAACATAATCCGAGGATAATCCCAATACATTGATATCGTCATGATCCCTGCCATGATGGACATCTTCTACGTTTATCCCCACTCCGCAGCGGATCCCTTTAAATTTATTGGCCGTGATGCCGACGCCCATCGCCGATCCGCAAATCACTATGCCCCGGTCTTCATGGTTCTTCCGGACATTCTTCGCAACGGCCGAGGCAAAATCCGGATAGTCGTCATCCGGATCATGTACGGTATTTCCGCAGTCGACCACTGTATAGCCCTTTTCAGAAAGCCAATCTTTAAGTTTTTCTTTCAAAGCAAATCCCCGGTGGTCTGCGCCGACGTAAACTTTCATGGAGATATGATACGACAATCACTTTGCTTGAACAAGTGGGCAGCTTTAAATGATATTTCTATCGGAGCCTGCGCGTCTGGTCATTGCGAGGACCGAAAGTACGATTCAATCTCAAATTAGTGCCGGCTTCAATAATATCAGTCTGAACTTTACTCCGGATTCCTGTTTTTCTGATCTAACGAATCTTTAATCAGACCGTAAAAGCGGGCATACTCAACGCGCGAAAAGGGGCGCGGGAGTTGTTCCAGTAAACTCACCGCTTCATCATAATCTCCCCGTTCGTAGGCTATAGTGGCGCGGTTATACAAAACTAATTCCCGGTTCATACCGTACACTTCATCCTGAATGCCGGCAAGCAGCGCATCCGCTTCTTCGAACCGCTTCTGCCCGAAATATACTCCGGCAAGGTTGATAACCGCAGAATGGTAATCAAGATATGAAATCGCCGAAGTGTCCGTCTGCAAGGCACGGGTAAAATGCTCCTCGGCACGTACCGAATTTCCCGCTCTCCAGTAAAAATTACCGAGATAATAATGCCCTTCCCGGTACCGGGGCTCACGGGAAACTTCCGGCGTGAATAATGCGCGGTCATCAACCAGCCTAAAACCGGCGGTAAAAGAAGAATATGCACCCAGAGAAATCCAAAAAACCAGTACGAGCCATACCCCGCGCCGTAAAAATCCCCCGTCCCCTCTCTCCCGTCTCTCCCTTATCACCCCTATCTCTCTTATTCCCCTTATCCTCCCGATCCCCAATCCTACCAATCCCGCAGTCCACACGATCGGCAGATAGGCATAATTCAGCTGCCAGAACCGCGGGAGCGGAACCAGATTCAGAGCCGGAGCCGCAGAAACCAGCAGTAACAGTATAAAAAGTGTAAAAGTCATGCTCTTTGCCGTAAACCACCTCAACCCTAACATCCCTAAAATCCCCAATGCCGCTATTCCCCCGATCACCCGTATTGCTCCTATCTCCCCTATTCCCACCGGCGTCACGTCGCCAATCGCCGGCAGAAAAGGCGAAAAAATAGTAATCATCATGCGGTACATGGTAAAAACCCACACACCGATCCACTGATCCCACGAAAGCGGAATCGCTGATACGCGCCAAACCTCCGGCACGGCGATGAAGCGCAGGACTCCGTAGATAACCACGACCCCCACCAATCCTCCCCACAGAAGCATCCTTTTCCTCATTGGACCCATCATTCCCATGAGACTCATAGAACCCATAAAGCTCATCTGAACTATCCCCCAATATGCCGGTACCAAAACTATCGCGGTTTCTTTTGAAAAAATGGCGAGGAGGGCATATACCACTGCCCACCTGCTCCCTGCAAGAAAAGAGTACAACGACATGAGGAGAAATAAGCTCATCACCAGATCCGGCAAGTTGGAAACCGCACCGATCGTAAACCACGCTGCCGGGTGCACCGCAATGATAAGCGCAGCCAAAAAAGCTCCACGAGAAAAGCTCTTATTTCTCCACAAGAGCCTATTTGTCATATCTGTCCTATTCGTCCTATATATCCACTCAAATAGCCGATACGCAGTAACGACGACCCCCGCATGCGCCGCCATGCTGATGACATGATACGCCGGCTGCCATGGACCGAACCATTCGCTTAGCAGACTTAGTATAATAGTGATAATTGGTCGGTAAAAGCCTGTATCAGCAAAGCGTGTGAAAAAAGCGCTGGGTAACGAATCGAGTGGAACAATCGCCCGGCCGCTTATAATGTCTCCCCGATCGAGCCACACAAAATCACCAAAGAATACCGTAGAAGTGCGAACAAAAACCGCACAGATGAAAAGAGTCCACTGCGGGTGCTTAAAGATGATGTTTCGGATAACCTTCAGCATATGCCAGATTCGACCACTGAGTGAGGAACCGATAACCCTTCGGGGCATTCCAGACTCTTGTGCCGAAGGTATTTACCGGCATGGTAGTGAGTTGTTCGAAGGTTCTTTTAATAAGTTCGTCTGCAACGGTCATACAAGCAGTATACCGAATCCGGAAGAAAAAGTTACCCGTTCTTTAAAGGACGAGTGAACTGCAGTTTCATTATTTATCCTCGTTTCAGAATTTACTGCGACGGCGTTACTTCAGCATGAATATCTTCTAGCCACGGAATTTGTGCCCAATAGAAAGAATTACGCTCTCTTAACTGCTCACACGCTTCTCCTATATTGAGGGGGAATGCCACTACTCTTTTTCTTCCGTTTTCTCTGACCGTCTCGGTAATCATACTTCGCCCCGTGCTATCTAAATCAACCCTGTATTTGTCACCAAGATACTCATATACGGTACCTATTTCCAATTGTTCTGATGCGCCAACGGTATTATCATCATATGCAGCTTGGCCGTCGTAAAAATAGATTCGATCATCTCTGATTTGCGCTACTGTGTCTTTACCGGTATTCAATCGTTCCCATTGAACAGATGCTTCATCTTCTATTTCTTCGATTTCATCTACCGCTGCATGAGGATGAGACTGGAGAAACTCTTCAACTACTCTCGTTGTATACCTTCTTTGAGATTCATCTATATCTGATTCATCTGTTATATCTTGATCTTGTGATAGTACGGCCCCTGCTAAAGATCCATCAGGTTTATATCCGAATGAGGCGAGCTTTTCTATTTCAGGAAAGTGCATATGGACATGGACAAAACCGTTCGCATTGGCACGAATTTCTATTGGAGTAAGCCATCGGGGTAAATCGTACGTTACCTCCACTAAGCCGGAAGAGCTTGTTTCATCAATTTCCCGCACTACCCGGCAATGGTGAATATCGCCTTTAAATAAGGTAACATCAGATGCTGCCAGCTCATCCGGATCCTTTGCAAGAATGTAATCTATCATTTTTCTTCCTCTCTCATCCCGGGGAGAGTAAAAAAACTGATAGAATTTTCTTTTAGCACCAGTATCATCTCTCTCAAGAAAACTGGCAAACAGTAACTGGTTATCGCCGCAATAGAGTTCTGGCTGTTGTTCCGGGCTTTTGCTCATAAAAGAATTATACCAAGAAGAGTAAATTATAACTATAGGCTATTTTGCGAGCCACCTAGCAGTTCTCCTCGAGTAACTGTTCACACTTCTAATATAAAAATGTCATTGCGATCCTGAGCGAAGTCGAGGGAGAAGCAATCTCAAGAGATCGCCACGTCCCGACATAGGTCGGGACTCGCGATGACAAAATCCTGTCAGAACGGCGAACTGTTACTTCCTTTGTTGCGTATTGACAAGAGACGAAAAATGTAATAAAAGGATAGGTAGAAAAATAATGAAATCAAGAACTTTACTTTTTCTTCTTCTTATAGGGCTTTTTTTAACCGGCCTGTTTATTTATTATCCTTCACGGGATACCAAGGCTCAAGTTGCCGTTTATGCCACGCGTGAGACAACGCCGGTTTTAAGCATCGGCGATGCGGCAGATGATAGTGCTATTTGGATCCATCCGAGCGACCCATCACAAAGCACCATCATCGGAACGGATAAGGACGGCTATTTAGAGGTTTATGATTTGACCGGAGCAGTACTGCAGAGGATCCCTTTCTTAAACAACAACGTTGATATTCGCTACAATTTTCCCCTCAATGGTGAACGGGTAGCACTGGTGACCGGAATCGACCGGACGGCGAAACGTCTTTTTGCTTATAAAGTCAATCCCGAAACGCGACTTTTGGAGGACGTCACTTCCCCACAGCCGTCTGTCAACGGCCACATGGGTTCGGCGATGTATGTCAGCCCGATAACCGGCAAATACTATCTTTTTACGAATTATGAAAATGTCTTGAAACAGTATGAACTGACTGATAACGGCAACGGCCAGGTGGCGATGAATGAAGTGCGCTCCGTTACCTTCGGTTCGTTTATTAACCGGACTGAAGGGGTAGTCGCGGATGACACGCATGGAAAAGTGTATGTCAGCGAAGAACTGGTGGCAATTTGGAAATTGGGCGCAGAACCGACCGATGGAGAGAGTAAAGAGTTGGTCGATAAACCGATTGATCAAGGAGGGCATTTTCAACCCGATATCGAAGGGTTAACCATCTACTACAAAAGCGACGGCACGGGGTATTTAATCGCATCCAGCCAAGGGAACAGCAGCTACAATGTTTATACTAGGGAAGGTACGAATGATTATATCGAGACGTTTAAAATTGCCGATGGGGTTGTCGATAAAGTGAGTGGGACTGACGGGATAGATGTGACGAATTTTCCCTTGGGGACAGATTTTCCCTACGGCGTTTTTGTTGTACAGGACGGTACAAACAAGGATGGGGATGTTTCCTTGAATCAAAATTTCAAATTGGTTCCCATTGAGAATATAACCCAGTCATTAGGTCTGACCATTGATACCACTTGGGATCCTCGCCTGGTAGGAGCAGGTCCTGTTACGCCAACTGCAACTCCGACGTCTACACCGACCCCGTCGCCGACTCCCATAACTTCTGTTTTGACTTTTGCCCCAACCGATGATGCCTATGTAAATGCAAATAACCCCAATAAAAATTTCGGGACGGCGGAGACTTTGCAGGCAGACGCAAGTCCTGTCAAAAACTTTTATCTGAAGTTTACTATTTCAGGACTTTCGGGTAGACAAGTATTGAGTACCAAATTAAGACTTTATAATGCCAATGCTTCAGACAGCGGAGGAGATTTGATGTTTGTGCCGGATACTACCTGGATCGAAAGCACGCTAAACTATAACAATGCTCCTGCAGTTTCCGGACTTATCATAAGTTCTTTGCAAAAGGTTTCCCCGGGTAATTGGTATGAGTTTGATATGACG
>MHOT01000026.1 GCA_001820175.1 Candidatus Staskawiczbacteria bacterium RIFCSPHIGHO2_02_FULL_42_22
GGTTTTAATAGTTTCATATACCCCTATTATACCAAGAAATGAGCGTAAAATCAGTCGAATTATTCAACAAAGCCATTTCATACTATTACTTCGCACTCAGGCAAATGTAATTTTAACGCCGCAAGCCCTTCGGGTCCGATGCCCGACATGGTAAGGTAAAGTAGTTTCAAATTTTTTAATGCTTTTGATTTAGCTAATAATTTGGCTCCTTCCGGGCCGATAAAATTATCCGATAGATCTAATTCTTCCAAATTTGGAAGATTAAATGATTTCAAAAATTCAGCAATCCCCTCGACCCGAATACTATTATTTTTAAGAACCAAGCGGTTAACGCTTCTGAAATTTGCCGAATTGGCTATAGCCCCCATTTCTTTGGGTCCTAATATAGTGCAAACTCTCCTCATATCTAATTCGGTTAAATTGCCAAAACAAGTACTATTAGCTAACTCTAATACTCCCGTACCACCCATCACCAATGCCTCCCCAATATTTAATTTTTCAAGTTTGTGAAGTTTTTCTGATTGAGCAATAAGATGCGCCACCTCGGGGCGAATAGGATTAGAACTCATATTAAGTTCTGTCAATCTTTCAATCATCAACCCCTCCAGTAAAACACGAACTCCATCTAAACCAATTTCGTTACCACTAATATCCATGATCGTTAGTTCTTTCAAAGTTCTTGAATTAGACAACGCTTCTATCCCCTCGATTCCAATCTCATTTGACCCAACATTCAGCGAGGTCAGATTTCTTAATATTTTTGATGATGCAAGGGCTCTTGCCCCCAAGTTACCAATTCTATTACCCCAAATACTAAGATTTTTTAAATTTTTGAATGCCGCAGCTCGCGCCAACACTTCTGCTCCGCCCGATCCCAGATTATTGCCTCCAAGTTCAAGACCAGTCAATTTTTTTAAATATTTAGAACTGGCAATTTCCCGGATGCCGGCTTCAGTAAGAATACCTTGATGCAGGCCCAATGATGTTAAGTTTTTCAGATGCCGGCACCTGGCGACCACCCCGGCCCCACCATCATGCGCGTTGACCATGGAAAGACGGCGCAGTTGTTCCAGCTGGCGCTGGCGCGTCTCAGCTAGCGCCTCTTGCAAAACATCTGCATCGGGGCAAATGCCAATCCTTAAGTCCGATACCGGAGCGATACTGAATACCTCTTGGCCATGCTCAACAAAATCGGGCACCCTCAGACCCACACTTTCTGGCATTCCTCCCTTAAATTGAATAGCGGTTACTCCGAAACGAGATAATCTTTCTTGCCAAAAATCGTTTGCCGCTTTAGTTAATTTCCGTTCTCGCCGCCTAAGGGCACTGATTCTCTGCCTATTTTTTTCCCGGTGATCTTGGTCGCTTTGCAAATCAGACAATTCAATTTGGATGCGCATGAATTCCCCAACATCTGCATAACCCTGCTCCTGCAGCCAATCAGCACACATTAACCGGGGAGCCATATCGTCGGGGTTTTTTGCAATAGCATCAATAAAAGCATCTCCCTCTTTTTCTGGGACATTTAATTCACTTGGCTCGTCCTCACTATTTAATATCTCGCTCATATTTTTTATTTTTTACTTGGTTTAATTTTATCACAACAAAAAAAATAAAAAAGCCCGCGTTGTAATAAAAAAGCTCGACCAGTAAGATCGAGCCCAATCCCCTAGGGAAACAGAGCGATTCTTCTTAATCCAAGCGGAAGAGTTCTGTAAGCCCAACTTTTGACCTTTCTTTTAGAAAAACCAAGATCCTTGGCAATCACCAAGAATGGGAAGCGCCGGGAAGTATCTAGCCATCCCATAAATGTTCCCCTGATCGCCAAATCAGATTCAAGACGGTTTTTTGCATTCCGTGCCCGTTTTCCCAGGCGTTTTTCTAGACGCTGTTCCTCGGTTTTCTTCACCAGATTACTCCAGAAAGGGTTAAAGTTACTTTTTTATAATATCATTTTGCTATACCTGCGTCAACACCTTGCAACCGTCGCGAGTAATGGCAACCGTATGCTCAAAATGAGCCGCCAGCGAACCATCCTTAGTGGCAAAACCGTAGCCATCGTCGGATTTTCGTAAATTATAATCCCCCATCACAACCATCGGTTCAATGCAAATAACTATGCCTTCTTTTAATTCTACTCCGGTGCCGCGCTTTCCAAAATTAGGAATAAACGGGTCTTCGTGCACGTCTTTGCCAATCCCGTGGCCGCATAAGGTCCGCACTACCCCAAACCCTTGATCTTCAATAAACCGCTGAATAGTATTTCCCACATCCCCTGTTTTCACCCCGGCCCGCGCTTTTTTAATTCCCAATCGTAATGCTTTTTCGGTTACTTTCAACAACCGCTTTGCTTCAAATGAAATTTCACCAACAGCAACCGTCATGGCCATGTCGGTGTTGTATCCTTTATACAAAACCCCCAAATCCAACCCCACAATGTCACCATTTTTAAGCGGCACATTCGACGGAAACCCGTGTACCACATTTTCGTTGACCGATGCGCAAAGTGAATAGGGAAAATTTTCGTAGCCCTTAAAGGCGGGGCGAGCGCCATATTTTAAAATCAGGGCCTCGGCGGCCCTGTCTAATTCTAAGGTAGTAATTCCGGGTTTTACCATGGCTGCAATTTCCTTGAGCACCGTTGCCAGAATTTTGCCACCCTCGGCCATCATCTTAATTTCATTTTCTGTTTTAATAATGATATTCATATAACGTGAATCTTGAATCTGGTATCTTGAAGCTAGAATTGAATTTTGAATAATGAATGTGCGCGAAATTCTAAATTCATCTATTAGACCTGCTGTGTAAAGATTTTCCTACCGAAACCTTTACGCAGCAGGTCTATTCTATTCAAGCTACAAGATTCAAGATTCAGAATTCTATTTTATCATCGATAAAATCTCCTCATGTACCTTCGCCACACTCCCCTCGCCGTTGATTTTACTGACATTAAAACCGTTGTCTTTAAAATAATTAAACAATGGAAGGGTTCTTTCTTTATATTGAACCAGCCGCGTTTTAATGGTCTCGGGATCGTCTAAATCCTTCCTGTTCATTAACGCTGAGCCGTCTAACGGGCAAATAGTTAATATTTTGGTCTCATCATTAAACAAAATAGAATGGCGCATTAATTCGCAAATTTTCCGATGCGTATTTCTAAATACCGTCACTTCCGCTGATATTTCAATCAGCACAATATGGATATTTTCCTTACCATACAATTGCGCCAACAAAGGCATTTCCCGCTCGGCTTCATACACTGTCCGCGGCGAGCCCGATAAAATAATATTATCGCCATCGTCATGCAATCGTTGCAGTTCTTTCATGGTAAGATATGTTACCCAGGGCGGACTGCAAAGCTCCCCCCGTTTCCAAATTTCTCTTTCGTTTAATACGTCAAATTTTTCACCCTCAATTTCTATAAATCTTTCGGGGGCATCGGCTGCCATATTTTCAGCCATTTTAAATTCGCGTTCCAGCATTTTACTGGTTTCAAACAAATACAGCCCCATCTTTTCAGACAGAAGCTCCGACTGCGTTCCTTTTCCCGCCCCCGGCGGACCGAATAAAATGATGGCTTGTTTCATTTGCTGTGCAAATGGCACGGAATCACGCGGAAATTAACGCGGAATCACGCGGACCAATTGCCACTAACTATTTTTAGTGTAACAAAATTATTGGCATAATAAAATATTGACAATATCTATCAAATATAATATGCTATTATTCAGTACATCCCACTTTCGTGGAGGGAACATCATGGCATTCAAGGTAGGCCCACACAAGAAAAAAATGTCTTCTATTCCTAAAAATAGAAAAAAACCGAGCGCCAAACAAGATCAGCCAAAGACAAAGGGGAAATCAAAGTTTCATAAAAAATAATTTCAAGAAACTTCAGAGCAGTGACTCCAACTGCTCTTTTTTTGCACAAAATCCGCCCAGAAGGCGGATTTTCATACCTCATGCTCAATACTAAATACTAAATACTTAATACTAGAACACTAGAACGCATCATATTCACGCATCTGCAATTGTGCATTGATCTGGCGCATGGTATCCAAAACAACACTCACCACGATTAGCAATGACGTGCCTCCAATTAAGAAAGTAAAACCTGTGACTCCGGTAGCTCCGGCCACAATATTTGGCAATATGGCAATGAGTCCCAATGAAATAGCGCCAATAAAGAGCACCCTGTTTAATATGTGGGCTAAAAATTTACTAGTTGATTCGCCCGGACGCACGCCAGGAATAAAACCGCCCATTTTCTGTAAATTTTCAGAAATGGCCTTGGGGTCAAAGGTAACTGCCGTGTAAAAATAGGTAAAAACCACGACTAATATAAAGTAAAGCACCCCGTGCACCCACTGGTTATTGAAAAATAAAACGACGTTTGCCGCAAATGTGCCCACCAAGCCCGGCACCCCGGCTAAAAATCCGGCAATCATTCCGGGAAACAGTAAAATAGAAAGGGCAAAAATAATAGGAATAACTCCTGCCGGATTTACGTTAAGCGGCAGGTACGTTGAAGTCCCGCCATACATCTTAGAACCACGCACCCGTTTAGCATACGAAACGGGAATATTTCTTCGCGCTTCGGTAATTAATACCACGCCGGCAATAATGACAATTGATAACACAAAGAATAATACATACGAAGGAATCTGCGAAGTCGACCAGGTGACAAATGTCTGGAAAATATTTACCGGAAGCCCCGCCACAATACCGGCAAAAATTAACAATGAAATGCCGTTTCCCATCCCCTGTTCGGTAATAATTTCTCCCAGCCACATTAAAAACATGGCCCCGGCTATAATAGTAACAATGGAACTTACCATAACCATTGGTGTAAGGCCCGTAATAACTCCTTGCCGTTGAAGCAACGTGAGCATTCCATATCCCTCAAATGCCGCTAGAGGAATGGTTAATAATCTACCCCACTGGTTAAACTTTTGCCTGCCTGCTTCACCTTCTTCTTTATATATCTTTTCCAGGGCAGGGAAAATCATGGTTAACAATTGCAGAATAATGGTAGCAGTGATGTAGGGTCCAAGACCAAGCAAAACAATAGAAAAATTACTTAATGCGCCACCGGAAAAGATATTTAAAAGACCGAAGACCTGGTTTTGAGCAAAAAAATTCCGTAAATTTTCAAGCCCGATTCCGGGAATCGGAATATTGGCGGCAATACGAAAAACCACGAACAAAAACAAGATAAAAACAACTTTGTTTCTAAGTTCCCTATTTTTAAATAAGAATGTTAGTTTTTCGTACCACATGCTTTTGCTTCGCAAAAGAAACTCTAAACTCTAAATCCTAAACCCTAAATAACTACGAAATCCTAAATTCTAAATTCTAAAATCTAAAATGAAGTTTGTTTAGAATTTAGAATTTAGTATTTAGAGTTTCGCGAACACTTAGAATTTAGAGTTTAGAATTTAGGGTTTCACATTACCGCCGGCTTTTTCAATGGCTTCTTTGGCGCTTTTTGAAATTTTGCAGTGCTCAACGATGATTTTTTTAGTAATAGTTCCATCGCCTAATATTTTAACAGCTGGCATTTTACCGGAAACCTCGCGAATAATTTTTTTCTTTACCAAAAACAGTGGATTCACTAATTCTCCGTCGCTGCAGTGCTTTTCCAATGCGCTAATGTTTACCACTACCGTATTATCTTCTAATACAAAACTTCGATAGCCCTTTAATTTTGGGTATCGCTTAATTAATTCACGGATGATAGGCGTCATTTTCCTGCCGGAACGCGCGGTTTGTCCCTTGCCGCCCCTACCAGAATAGGTCCCCTTCTTTCCTCCGCGGCCCACAATCATCCTGTCTTTTGACTTGTGTTTTGGTTGTAATTGATGAATCTGCATACTATTGCTAACAATTGACCATTGACAATTAACCATTGACCAAGAGCAACGCGCTGTCACTGGTCAAATGTCAAAGGTCAAATGTTATCTGGTTTTTAACTTTCTTAGCGCCTCCATAGTTGCCCGTGCATTGTTTAATTTATTTTTTGATCCGGATAAAATTTTTGAGGAAATATTTTTAATTCCCGCTAAATCACAAATGGTTCGCACAGCTCCACCTGCCACTAACCCTCGTCCTCTTTTTTGAGGTTTTAGCAAAATAACGGCAGGGCCTACTTTTGCCTCAACTTGGTGGGGAATTGTCCCGTCAACAATTACCACATTTATCATATTCTTTTTAGCGCGAGCGGTGGCTTTTTCAATGGCTTGAGACACGTCCTTGCCCTTATCTATACCAATGCCAATTTTGCTTTTTTTATCTCCCGCCACCACTACGGCTCTAAAACTCATCCGTTTGCCCCCGCCGGTAACCCGAGTAACTCTGGTTAAATCCAAAAGCTTAGAATCAATACCATCATTGACTTCTTGTTTTCGACCAAACCCTCTTCTGACAGACCTGAAACCACCAGTGTTTCGTTCCCGTTGGGTCGGTGATGTGTGTTGTTTTATTTCTTCAGCCATAATTTTAACAATTGACATTTAACAATTGACCATTGACAACCGACGTCACCGTTGGTTAATTGTCAAATGTCAAAGGTCAATGGTTTTTAAAATTTTAAACCACCCGCTCTTGCTCCATCGGCAACTGCCTTAATTCTACCATGAAAAATATTACCCCCCCTATCAAATACCACTGTTTCAATCTTTTTTTCAGCGGCCTCTTTAGCAATTAACTTTCCCACCTCTATTGAACGAGTTACTTTATTTCCCTTGCTCTTCATTTTTATGTCATTTACTTGGACTAACACTTTAGCGGCATCGTCATCAATTAATTGGGCATAAATATGTTGACTGGACCTAAAAACCGAAAGCCGTGGACGTAATTTTGTACCAGACATAGTAGCCCTAATTTTTTTGTGAATTCGTTGTCGTTTAAGTTGCTTCCTATTCATTTTTACTCCGTAAAAATCGCGGATAAGCGCGGATTGTTACGCAGATTCTCGCGGATACGTTACCGTAATCTGCGTTGATCTGCGTGGTATCTGCGTTAATCTGCGAATTTTATTGTTTACAATAAAATTGAGTTATTTTTTGGTTGCTACTACTTTCTTGCCCTCCTTCCTTCTAATCTTTTCCCCCTGGTATTTAATTCCCTTTCCTTTATAGGGTTCTGCTTTTTTGGTGGCTCTAATTTCTGCTGCAATTTGTCCTACGGCTTCTTTGGAAATTCCCGAAACTGTCACCACGTTTTTTTCCACCAAAAAGGTAATTCCCTCTGGTTGTTTAATTTTCACAGGATTTACAAATCCTAAATTCAATACCAATTCATCGCCGGTCACTGCTGCTTTAAAGCCCACTCCTTCAATTTCTAATTTTTTTTCAAATCCCTTATCTACGCCTTCTACCATATTAAAAATCAGCACCCGATACAATCCCCAGAGCGCACTGGATTTTCCTGAAGCATTTTCTTTTTTAGGAGTTACGAAAATCTTAGCATCTTTAACTTCTGCTGTAATTTCCCTTGGCATAGTTATATTCAGTTCCCCTTTAGGGCCCGTAACTTTCATATGCTGTCCTGACAATTCAACCTTAACGGCTGCCGGAATTTCAATTAATTTTTTACCAATCCTGCTCATTTTACTTCGTAAAATCGCGGATTTACGCGGAAACCGATTGCAAGCAATCGGACGCGGATTTACGCGGAAATTATTGACTTAAACGATTTTTTATTATATATTATTTATAGCCCTCAGTCAACTCATACAGGGGAGAAAGAATGAAGATCAAGATTGAAAACCTTGACGATGGGGTTGTTAGTATGATCCCAGAAAACGATGAGGATGAAGCGGTTCTAATCAAACTAGCTACATCCCGTCTACTTTCTTCAGTACGAACACCTGTTCATCATGGTATTATTTCGGAGGCACTCGCCCATCTGAAACAGTTTGAACAAACAACACAGTTCCTTACTTAATAAGAGGAACTCGGCGCCGGAAATCCAACGGCGCTCTTTTTTTATGTTTTTTCCACCCTTATCAAGATAACCCCCACAAAAAATAATAGCGAGGGTGTTCTTTCAAAAGAGCATATCGGAGGGCGCCCGTTGTGGTGCCCGAGATCTAGACCCGTTTGAAATTGCATACAATACCCGCAATTTCAAACGAGGTTGCGCTCTTTTGAAAGAACACCTGAAGCGCCCCCACTACCAGATTTCCAACATCACCTCTCCGCCCAACTTGGCTTTCTTTGCCTGGTTATTAGTCATTAAACCCTTCGGCGTTGAAATGATGGAAATTCCAAATCCTCCGCGCACTTTCTTGATTTCCGTTGCCTTGGTATAAATTCTCTGCCCTGGCTTGGAGACCCTTTTTGCGCCTTCAATGGCCGGAATTCCATTATCATATTTTAATACAATCTTCATGATTCTGTTTTTATCTTTGGCAATTTTCTTAACATCCTGAACAAAACCCTCTTGTTGCAAAATTAATCCAATTTGGTTTTTCAATTTCGAGAAAGGAATCAAAACCTCTGGTTTTGCAACCGCTTCGGCATTCCTTATTTGATTTAACATGTCAGTGATTGGATCAGTCATTTTTAATGAGAATCTTGAATCTCGTATCTTGAAGCTTGAATTCTTGATTCAATATTCCATTCAAGATACAAGATACTAGATTCTATATTCACGTTTTCACCAACTTGATTTTTTGACTCCTGGTATTTCTCCTTTATTGGCCAATTCCCTGAAACAAATTCTGCAAAGTCCGAATTTTCTCATAAAACCATGCCTTCTCCCACACTTAAAACAGCGTCTTTGCAGGCGTGAAGAAAACTTTGGTTTCATTTTTGCTTTTGCTTCTTGTGATGTCTTAGCCATAATGCTTTTACTTCGTAAAAGAAACTCTAAACTCTAAATTCTAATTTCTAAATTCTAAAACGGTTTAGGATTTAGAGTTTAGGATTTAGGGTTTATTTTCTTTCAGTGGGAATCCCATTAACCTGAATAATTCTAATCCTTCTTGGTGGGTTTTAGCGTTGGTAGATACGGTAACTTCTAAACCGAAAATGGTTTTTTCTTTTTCGATAAAAATTTCGGGGAATGAAATGTGCTCTCGAAAACCAAGATTCATATTACCTCTTTTATCAATCGACGAGGGGTTTAAACCTTGAAAATCCCGAGATCGCGGCAGTGATAAATAAATAAACCGTTCCAAAAAATCCCACATTTTGTCCTTTCTCAATGTTACCATGGCCGCAATTTGAAGGCCCTCCCGAAGGGCAAACCCCGCAATGGATTTTTTGGAAGCAACTAATCGGGGTTGTTGTCCAGCAATTAATGCCATATCTGAAAGGATGATATTTTGGACTTTTTCCCGTTCACCCGAAGTTTTATTGACCACTTGCTTACCAAAAGAACTATTCAGGGTAACTTTGGTAAGGTGAGGAACCGCCATCGGATTTTTGTAACCGAACTTAACCATCATGGCAGGCACAACTTGTTCGTTATATTTTTTTCGTAAGCTTTCCATTGTTTTGAATCTTGAATCTAGTATCTTGTATCTTGAATTGAATGTTGAATTCAGAATTCTTTATTCTATTCCAGCTTCCAGATACAAGATACAAGATTCACACTATACTTCTGATTGGCACTTTTTGCAAATTCTGAATTTCTTATTGTCTGTAATTTTATATCCCACTCTAGTTGCTTTACCGCATTTTGGACAAAGGAATTTCACATTCGATGCATCCATTGGGGAAGGAACGGGAATTACTTGGCCCTTTTCGCCCTGTTTTTTTGGTTTTATATGTTTCTTTTTTACATTAATTCCCTCAACCAAAATCTTCTTCTCTTTTGTAAGCGACCTTAAAATCTTGGCAGTTCTGCCTTTATCTTTTCCTGAAATCACTAGCACTGTGTCTCCTTTCTTTAATTTCATATTCTATTTTCTATTTTCTAATTTCTATTTTCTAGAGCAGTTCTGTGGCCATCATCGCTATTTTATCAAAACCCTTTTCCTTTACTTCTTTTGCTGCGGGGCCAAATACTCTTCCGCCCTTCGGCAAATTACCTTCTCCTAAAATTACCACAGCGTTATCGTCAAAACGAATATACGAACCATCCTGCCTTTTAAATTCTTTGCGCTGTCTGATAATTACCGCTTTTACCACCTCGTGTTTTTTTACCAATTTTCTTGGTTCGGCTTTTTTTACGGTTCCTACCACAATATCTCCCAATTGAGCGTATTTTCGCCTAGTTCCGCCGGGCACATTAATACACTGAAGGATTTTAGCTCCAGAATTATCTGCCACTTTTAACATTGATCTTGGCTGTATCATATCTTTGAAATTATTCTAATTAACCTAATTGCTCTAATTATTCTAAATAATGTCTAAATCCTAATTTCTAATTTTGACATTCACTTATTGGGATTTGATTAGGTCAATTAGAATAATTAGGTTAATTAGAATAATTACACTTTCCCAATAACCCTAAAATGCTTATCTTTGCTTATTGGGGTGGTTTCTTCGATTATTACTTTATCCCCCACCTTATATTCCTTTGCCTCATCATGGGCCTTATATTTTTTATGGGTTTTGTATCTCCTTTTGTATTTTGGATGCTCTTTGATGCTTTCCACCTTCACTACCACGGTTTTTTGCATTTTATCGGAAACCACAATTCCGGTTAATTTTTTCTTAGGCATAATGCTTTTGCTTCGCAAAAGAAACTCTAAATTCTAATTTCTAAATTCTAAAACGGTTTAGGATTTAGAGTTTAGGATTTAGGATTTCGCTTCTCGAATTATGGTTAACATTCTTGCGATTTCTTTTTTGACCGTATGAATTTCCTTAACATTCTTTAATTGATTAGCGGAAAACTTAAACCGAAGATCGTTCAGTTTTTTTCCATGATCTTGTACCATCTTTTTTAATTCAGTAATGTCTTTTTTTCGTAATTCTTCTGTCTTCATAAAACTTGAATCTTGAATTTAGTATCTTGTAGCTTGAATAGAATAGATGAATTTTGAATTTCGTACACATTCACTATTCCACATTCAATTCCAGCTTCAAGATACAAGATTCCAGATTCACACTTTTACACCTCGCGTTTAATAAACTTTGTCTTAATCGGTAATTTGATACTCGCCCCCTTAAATGCTTCCCGAGCCACTTCCTCCTTCAAGCCGTCGATTTCAAAAATAATCCTTCCTGGTTTTATGGCGTAGACGTAGTGGTGCACCCCGCCCTTTCCCCCTCCGAGCGGCACCTCTTCTCCCTTTGAAGTTACGGGCTTGTCGGGAAAAATTCTCACCCACAATTTACCTCCCTTTTTCATATAGCGAATAATATGTCTGCGTGCCGCTTCTAATTGCCGCGCGGTTATCCATTTAGTGCCCATGGCTTTTAATCCAAAACTGCCGAAATTTAATTCCGTAGCGCGGGTTTCAACTCCCCTGGTCACTCCTCTGTGCCATTTGCGGTGTTTTACTTTTTTGGGCATCAATAATGTCATAACGAACATTTGACAATTAACAATTGACATTTGACTGACACTTTTGGTCAATGGTCAAATGTCAACTGTCAATTGTTATGTAAACTTCTCTCCTTTATAAATCCACACCTTAATTCCAATAACTCCGTACGTACAATACGCTTCACATTGGGCATAGTCAATATCGGCTCTAATGGTCTGGCGTGGAAGCCGTCCTTGTTTTAACCATTCTTTTCTGGCAATTTCTACTCCATTCAGTCGCCCCGAGACCTCAATTCTCACCCCCTTTATTTCCGGATTTTGCATCACCCGATCCAATACCATTTTCATCACCTGCCTAAAAGGAATTCTTTTTTCTAACTGCTGGGCAGCCCATTGAGCGACCAGCATAGCAGAAATCCATGGATTTTTTATTTCTTTAATATCTATTTTTATTTCCCTTGCTCCGGCCGCCCAGGCCCTGGCCAAGGCGGTTTCCTTTGCCCCTCCTGGTCTTGCCGATGAAAACACTTTATCGTGCATCTTTTTTACAATCATTTTTTTTAAGCTTTCTATTCCTTCACCCCCTCGCCCAATAATAAGTCCTGGCCGCGCCGATTCGATGATAATATTTAATTTATTAGCTGAATGTTCTATTTCTATATTGGAAACCGACGCTTCCACTAAGATTTTTCGCAAAAAATCCTTGATCAAGAAGTCCTCTTCTAGATATCGTGGCATATTGGCACCATAAAAACCGCGAACATTCCAGTCCTCTACGCCTTTTATCCTAAATGATTTTGGGTGAACCTTGTGACCCATAACTTTTACTTCGTAAAAGAAATTCTAAATTCTAATAATTACTAGGGAGGGAGGAATGTGAAAAATGCGTTTTTCATATTCCGACCGAGCGACGTAATTATATAAGCAACCGAAGTTACTTCTATTTCTAAATCCTAAAGCGTTTTAGAATTTAGAGTTTAGGATTTAGAATTTCATTTTTTGGGATTAATTTCACTTATCACTAAAGTAATGTGTGACGTCCGTTTCATGATAGGATATGCCCTGCCCCGACTCATGGGGTGCGATCGCTTTAATTTGGGACCTTCATCCACCGTAACCTCGGATATTACCAGATTATCTTCAATTAATTGGTAGTCATGGACCGCAGATGCTACGGCGCTATTGAGTAGGCGCAATACCGGATCTGCGCTTCGCTTTACGGTAAATTCCAACAAGGCCCTGGCGTCAGCCACGTTCTTGTTGCGTATTAAATCAATCACTTGACGTGATTTCCGGGGAGCAGTTCTTAAATTTCGTAATACGACTTTTACTTCCATAATCTACATTTGACCATTAACATTTGACATTTGACCGACGGCGAAGTTCTTGGTCAATGGTCACATGTCAATGGTCAATTGTTACTTGGCTTCTGGTTTTTTAACTTCCGCTGCTCCGGCTACCTTAGCCGCCTGTGAAGCTTCGGCTTGCTGCTCTAATCCTTTTTGCATCTTTCCGCCGTGCCGTGAAAATTTGGTTGAAGGAGAAAATTCGCCCAATTTATGCCCCACCATATCTTCGCCTACAAATACCGGTATAAATTCTTTTCCGTTATGAACTCCAAAAGTAAACCCGACCATTTCCGGAGAAATCGTACAGTGGCGTGCCCAGGTTTTAATAACCACCTTGTCCCCCTTTCTTACCCTAAGAACCTTTTCCATTAATCGGGGATCTACAAACGGACCTTTTTTTAAACTTCTGCTCATTTAAACATTTGACATTTGACATTTGACATTTGACATAACGAACTGTACGGAACGTTGTCAATTTGTCAATGGTTAATTGTCAATTGTTACTTCTTTTTACGTCTTTGTATAATAAATTTATTCGTCCACTTTTTACGATATCTCGTTTTCACTCCCAATGCCGGCAAGCCCCATGGTGTTTTTGGATGCTTCAATCCAATGGGCTGTCTGCCTTCTCCTCCGCCGTGTGGATGGTCAACGGGGTTCATAGCGCTTCCTCGTACATGCGGCCTCCTTCCCTTCAATCGTGATTTACCTGCTTTCCCTACCCTATAAAATCTATTTTCCGGATTTGAAACCATTCCAATAGTAGCAAAACATTCACCCTTTACTTTTCGTATTTCACTTGAAGGCATTTTTATATCAGTAAAACCATGTTCTTGCGCTAATACTTGAGCAGCATTCCCGGCAGATCGTACCAATATTCCCCCTTTTCCCGGCTCAAGTTCAATGTTGTACACGTTGGTCCCAACCGAAATATTTTTCAACTTCATCCGGTTTCCTGGAGTCAAAGGAGCTGCCTCTGAAAATACCACCGTATCGCCTACTTTTAATCCTTGTGGAGCCACAATGTATTGCCTTACTTTACTTTGGCTCGCCGAAGCATTTTGCGAAGGCAGCTCTGAATATTCTATTAATGCAATAAAGCCGGTTCTATTCGGGTCATATTCAAGAGCGATTACCTTGGCCGGCATGTCCATTTTGGTCTGGGAAAATTCTATGATTCGGTACAACTTTTTTACTCCGCCACCCTTATGGCGCGTGGTAATTCTACCTGATGCCTTTGACCTTCCAACACTGCGTCTTACGTATTTTACAAGCGATTTTTCTGCACGTTTTTTTGTAAGCAAAGAAAAATCAATCCCGGTCATCCCTCGCCTCGATGGAGTTGTAGGTTTATAAACTTTCATAATTTTGGAGTAATCACGAATATACGAATTTGCGTTAATATACCAATATACGAATATGTGCCACGCCGCGATTTGTATATTCGTATATTATTTTAGATTTGTATATTCGCGATTACTCCTTAAAATAGTTCTATCTTTTGTCCTTCTTTAACCGTCACTACGGCTTTGGTGAAGGCCTTTTTAAATCCTTCGGTTCTACCCAAACGTCTTTTTTTACGCGGCGCTTTTATAATATTTACATCCAGCACATTCACCCCATAAATTCCCTCTACCGATTTTTTTATTTCCGGTTTATTGGTATTGTTGTATACCTTAAAGGTATATTTATTCTTTTCGGCCAAATCAGTGGCTTTTTCAGAAATGTGCGGCTCTTTAACAATATTATAAGAAAATCCCTTGCCCGCAGTAGCTTTAGCGGAGGATGATTCTACTTTTACAGTGTTTTCAACTTTCGGTGTAACTGAAATCTTCGGAGCATTTTTCTCTTTCGCTTTATCTTTTTCCTTTTTTCTTTTTAAAAAATCTAGTAATGCCATAATTTTTACAGCGTAAAAATAAATCCTAAACTCTAATTTCTAAATTCTAAAACGGTTTAGGATTTAGGGTTTAGGGTTTAGTATTTATGATTTGCCACCAAAGGTGGCTTCTATATCCTTAATTCCATCCTTACTTACCAGCACATACTTATAATTCAATAAATCCACCACATTCAAATTCCGTGCTTCCGATACTCCGGTTTTGGCAATGTTTCTTGCCACTAAAAATGTCTTTTTATCCGCATTCGGGGAAACAACCAATCTGCTATTTGTTTTAATGGGCAAATTTTTAATAGTCGCAGCCATCTCTTTTGTTTTTGCTTCTGGTATTTGCAGTGAATCCACTACCACCAAGAGATTATTTTTCACTTTTTCCGAAAGCACCATATACAAGGCCTTTCTCCTCATTTTTACTGGTAACGCTTTGGCATAATTTTTATCATTTCGTGGGCCTCCCGAGACCCCTCCGCCCTTCCAAATTGGGGACCTGGTCGATCCGTGTCGCGCCCTTCCCGTTCCTTTCTGTCGCCAGGGTTTTCGTCCTCCACCCCGCACTTCTCCTCTGGTTTGGGTATGAGCACCCACTTGCCTTTTGTTTGCAGTTTGTGAAATCAATACTTGGTGCACCAAATCAGCGTTCATTTTGACGTCAAAAATTTCTGCAGGTAATACTGAGTTTCCTATCACTTCGCCTTTTTGATTATAAACATCAACCTTCATGGAACATGGAACATGGAACATGGAACATGGAACAAAACTACGACGTCTTGTTATGTGTTCTATGTTATGTGTTATGTGACCCCACTTATCCACCCTCGCGCAAAATTCTTGTAGGAATTTCGCGCGACGGTTGACAAATTTAATTTATTGTTATATAGTGATGCTGTGTTCATTTTTGCTACCACCCATGGAGCAGCAATATGAGTATTCTTGATCAATACGAGCAGGTCTGCAAAAGTTGTGGAGTGACCATCGCTGACGTTGATCGCTTCTGCCATCAATGCAGACACCCCGTTCTTCTTCCACCAAATGTGAGCGCACTAACTATCCAAGAAAAACAGGATCGAAACCCAGATGGTTGCTTGGATTTTCATAACCTATATCGCAGAATGCGATATAAGTTTTGTCCAACATGCGGCAACCAATTCTAATATCGTAGCGCCAACCTTCAGGTTCGGCGCTCTTTTTTTACTTCGTCATCGCGAACCGCAGTGAAGCGATCTTTTTAAAAAAATCTAACTATTAGATTGCTTCGCTCTATGGAACAAACATTATGAAACCGCACTAAACTCGCCGCAGGTTTGGCAATATTGGGCGGCTTGGAGCAAAAAGTTTGTGAGGCGTAGCCGAAGCTACGCCGAACAAACTTTTTGTGAAACCTGCCCAAGATTGGCAAATCCGGCAAGGGTTGGAGTGCGGTTTCATAATGTTTGTTCCATAGCTCGCAATGACAACGTTGACCAAACCCTAACCCCTAGACGCTAACCCCTAATCTCTAATAATGTCCCCCTGTGCCCCGGAATTGCCCCCTTCAGCGCTAAGACATTATTTTGGGCATCAATACTGGCAATTTTCAAATTTTTTACGGTGATTCTTTCAAAACCCATGCGTCCCGGCATTTTTCTTCCTTTAATTACGTGCTGGGGAAATCGTTGGCCAATAGATCCAATGGTGCGGCTTTCGTGTTTGGCTCCGTGGGTGGCGTTTCGGCCATGAAAACCGTGCCGTTTTACTCCTCCCTGAAACCCTTTTCCTTTTGAGATTCCTGACACATTAACGGTATCTCCCTCCGTAAATTCACCGACTGAAACTTCGTCGCCAACGTTTTTTAGAAATTGGGAATTGGTAATTGGATATTCTCTCAAATATCGATACTCTTTGCCCTTCATGGTTTTTTTAATCTTGCTTTTCTTTTCAATTTTTACAAATCCCAACTGAAGCGCATCGTACCCCTCTTTATCTTTAGATATTTTTTGTAATACCGTGCATGGCCCTGCTTCAACCAAAGTCACCGGAGTGATATTTCCCTTTGCATCAAACATCTGAGTCATTCCAATTTTTTTCCCTAAGATAAACTTCATCCATGTGATGCAAATTACAAATGTCATGCAAATTTACAAATATGCGAATACATATTCGCATATTCGCCAAATTGGCACTACATTCGCGTTATTGGCATCTTATAATCAAATAACGGGCCTTCAGCCCGATAAAGTAAAATCTTATAACAAGACCTTATTTTGGACTTTTCTCTTACCAGGTAAGAGTAGTATCTCGTTTTAATTGTGAATATTGAATCTTGTATCTTGCCGCCCCAAAGGGCGAGCCTCGCCCAAAGGGCGGGAAGCTGGAATGTGGTGAGAAAATTCGTCATTCAAAATTCTATTCAAGCTACAAGATACAATATTCAAGATTCTACTATATTTTTATCAAAATATCAACCCCCCTTCTTAAATTTTTATGGATATATCTACTCCTGACGGTAAATTCAAGTCGCGCAGGGCTTCAATAATTCCCTCGTTTGGGCTTAAAATATCAATAATCCTTTTGTGTACCCGCATTTCAAACTGCTCACGGGCGTTTTTGTGGACAAAAGTTGATCGGTTTACGGTGTATTTTAAAATTTCCGTTGGCAGTGGCACGGGCCCCACCACTTCAACCCCCTGGCGATTGGCAATATCAATAATCTGTCGCACTGAATTATCTATGATTTTGTGATCATAGGCCTTCAATTTTATCCTGATTTTTGGCATCACGGCAACAGCGGCCTCTTTTGGAGTATCAGTTTCTGGCTTCTTTTTTGCAGCTGGTTTTTTAATCATTTTTATTCATTTTTGCTCGGCAAAAATCGCAGATTTACGCAGATACCACGCAGATTTACGCAGATCGTGATACGACGTATCCGCGATTATCTGCGTTGAATCCGCATTTTTCCGCGACAAAAATCATCAAGTATTACTTGATGATTTTTGTTACCACTCCCGCTCCCACGGTTTTTCCTCCTTCTCGAATAGCGAATTTTGATTTTTCCTCCAAGGCAACTGGTACAATCAATTTAACCGTTAAGTTAGCAGTATCTCCGGGCATCACCATTTCGGTTCCGGCTGGCAAGGTTACGTCTCCCGTAATATCTGAAGTTCTAATGTATAATTGCGGTTTGTATCCGGTGAAAAATGGAGTGTGCCTGCCGCCTTCGTCTTTACTTAATACATACACTTCGGCTTCAAATTCAGTGTGAGGGGTAATTGAACCGGGTTTTGCCAACACTTGGCCTCGTTCAATATCTTCTTTCTTTAATCCTCGTAGTAAAATTCCCACATTATCTCCGGCCTGCCCCTGATCCAATGATTTTTGGAACATTTCAACCGAAACCACCACGGACTTTTGCGTTGGCCTGATTCCCACAATTTCAATTTCGTCGTTTTGTTTGATAATTCCCCGTTCAATTCTGCCGGTAGCTACGGTTCCTCGTCCCTCAATAGAGAAGACATCTTCAATAGCCATGGCAAACGGTTTATCTAATTCTCGCGCGGGTTCCGGAATATAGTTATCACAGGCATCCAATAATTCAACAATTGGCTTAGCGGCCGCGTCATCAACAGAAGTTGCGGCTAACGCCTTTACAGCCGATCCCCTGATAATAGGAGTGGTATCTCCCGGGAATCCATACTTTTTCAATAATTCCCTTACTTCTGATTCAACCAAATCCAAAATTTCAGGGTCATCTACCATGTCGCACTTGTTCATCCAAACCAGCAAACTTGGCAAGCCAACCTGTTTGGCGAGCAAAATGTGTTCTTTGGTTTGAGGCATCGGTCCGTCTGGAGCTGACACTACTAAAATTCCGCCATCCATTTGAGCGGCTCCCGTAATCATATTTTTAATGTAGTCAGCGTGTCCAGGACAATCAATCAATGCGTAGTGCCTTTTTGGCGTTTCCATTTCCAAGTGAGTAATAGAAATCGTAACCCCTCGCGCCTTTTCTTCAGGGGACTTGTCAATTTCGTCCACACCTTGTCCGGACGACTTTAAACCACGTAATTTGGTTACGTGCATAATTGCCGCCGAGGTGGTGGTTTTTCCGTGGTCAACGTGACCAATAGTTCCAATGTTTACGTGAGGTTTGGACCTCTCGAATTTATCTGCCATTTTTTTAAGATACAGATTCACACAGATGCTAAACAGATCCACACAGATCACGAATACGTGAATCTGTGATTTGTGGAAATCTGTTTAGAATCTGTGATGCTCTGCTTTTTTAATTTCTTTGTTAATACTATTATATTATTCTAAATAAGTCAATAATCTGTAAATCAAAAAACGCTGAATTCTGCGCTTTATAGGAAAATCATTCAATCTCCAATACTTCTTCAAGTTTTTTTACCCTCGGCCTAAGGTCTCCAATATCTTCTAGTTTCTGCTCAACAACTTTAATCCTCTCATCTATTTTTTGAACCTGCACCTTAGTTGCTGCGTTATCAAAACTATCCTTCACCATTTGGGCAGTAGGAAAAACTTCTTTCATCGCCTTAATTAATTTTTGTACATCTTTATCGTCTAACATTTTGTTTGCTTTCTTTTTCAATAAGTTTTTTCTCTTTTAAAAAATTTATTATTGGTTGGCCACAATCTTCACACAATTCGGTTCTTCCCCAAAATCCAAACCCTGCCATCACCGGCTCTTTTTCAAGTTCGACTTTGCATAAATCACATTTATTCACCATCATATACAACCATTATAATCTTCCAGAAAACGTTGTCAAATTTGACAAATAATAATAGTTATGATACATAGATAACAGTACTCGCTCGTATCAACCAAACTCTTTGGGAGAAGAATCATGAAAATCAAAATGGATTCTCTGGTTGCAATCAACTTCTATGACAACAGAGGTGATTCCACCAAAAAGAGAGCTATCGGCAAGGTCCTCATGGGAAATGACACAATACCACCAAGCAATTACTGCAAAGTGGAAATCACCTATCCTGTATCCTGCAAAGGAACTCTGATTGGTGTTTTGCTCCAAGACCTAAAATACTTGGGTCACGAGGTTACCTCTTCCGAGGGTACCATACCCTGGGAGGAAATTGTCCTTCGCCTGGCCAGAGAGCTCGACCAACAACAAAAGGAGGAAGTGAAATTAGGCACGTAAGCCCCTTCTCTTTCTCAACCGTACCTGCAATTGAAATACATTGCAGGCTTTTTTTGTAAAAATTTTTAGATTGGATTGCTGCGGCAATTACAACAAGCGCCGCGCCCGAAGGCGCGGCGAATTCAGAATGACGGGCGTATCCGCGATTATCTGCGTTGAATCCGCGCCAATCCGCGAATTTTTTGTTTACAAAAATGAATTATTTCGTTTTTCCTTCTATAATCTGCTGGGCCACATTGTTTGGCACCTGTTCATATGAATTAAATTCCATGGTAAAAGTCGCTCATTTCATTCGCTCCTCAGAAACCCGCGGTTTCTGATACTCGCTTCGCTCGTAGTTTCCTACACGGGGAGATACCCGATCTCCCCGACCTCCTCTGTATTTACTATGGAATTTCTCTAAACAATTATTTCTTCCTACCTTCAATTATTTCCAGAGCAACATTAGCAGGAACTTGTTCATAGCTGTTAAATTCCATAGTGAAAGATGCTCGGCCTTCGGTAAGAGATCTTAATGCCGTTGCGTATCCGAACATTTCGCTTAATGGCACCATGGCATCTAAAATTTTCATGCCGGCGCGTTCTTTTGTTTCCTCAATTTTTCCGCGCCGTGAATTTAAATCGGAAATAACGGTTCCAAAAAATGCCTCGGGTGTGATGACCTCGGTTTTCATGATCGGTTCCAAAATAACCGGCTTGGCGCGCTTGGCGCCGTCTTGCACGGCCATGCTGCCGGCAATTTTAAAGGCAAATTCAGAAGAGTCAACATCGTGGAACGATCCGTCAATCAACGTTACTTCCACATCAACCATGGGGTAGCCCGCAATAATGCCCTTGTCCAGTGCTTCAATAATACCTTTTTCAGTCGGCTTGATAAATTCTTTCGGAATGGCGCCCCCCTTAATTTCGTCAATGAATTCAAAACCCGTACCGCGTTCTTTCGGCTTTAATTTAATGACAACGTGTCCGTATTGACCCTTTCCACCGGACTGCCTGACATACTTTTCCTCGGCTTCTGATTCACCGGTAATGGTTTCCTTGTAAGCAACCTGGGGCCTGCCGAAGTTTGCATCCACGTTAAATTCGCGCTTTAAACGGTCTTGAATAATATCCAAGTGCAATTCGCCCATACCCGAAATAATGGTCTCACCGGTTTCAATGTCTTCTTTAATTCTAAAGGTCGGGTCTTCCTGGGTTAATTTCCTGATGGACATGATCAGTTTTTCCTGATCGGCCTTGGTTTTTGGCTCAACCCGCATGGCAATCACCGGTTCGGGGAATGAAATTTTTTCAAGCACCACTGGTTTGTCTTTGTCGCATAATGTGTGGCCGGTAACCGTATTTTTCAATCCAACCGTGGCGCCAATTTCGCCGGCATACAATACATCTAATTCTTCCCGCGAATTTGATTTCATTCGCAAAATCCGGGCGATTCGTTCTTGTTCGCCCGTAACTGAATTCAATAAATAGGTTCCCTTGTTAAGTGTGCCCGAATACACCCTAAAAAATGTCAGCTGACCCACAAAAGGATCCGTGGCCACTTTAAATACCAAAGCGGAAAATGGTTCCTCGTCCGTAAATTTCCGTTCAATTTCTGCCCCCGTTTTAGGATCAGTTCCTTTTACAGAACCGATGTCCATGGGACTTGGCAAATAATCAATAACACCGTCTAAAATTAATTGAGTTCCCTTGTTTTTTAAGGCGGTCCCGCAAAATACCGGCACCAATTTGAAAGCCAAGGTTGCTGTACGCAACGCTGCCATAAGCTCGTCTCTGGAAATTTCTTCTCCTCCTAATAATTTGTCGGTTAACATATCACTACTGCCGGCAATCATATCTACCATTTTCTCGCGCCATTGCTTTGCTTTTTCCACCATGTCAGCCGGAATTTCTTTTTCAACGACATTTTCTCCCATTTCGCCTTCGTAAGAAAGCATTTTCATTTTCAGTAAATCAACTACACCGGCAAAATCGGCTTCAGTTCCAATAGGAATAGTTATAGCTACTGCGTTTTTGGTTAACTTATCATGAATACTCTGGAAGGACTTATCGAAAGATGCCCCCATGCGGTCCAGCTTATTAATAAAACAAATTCGCGGTGTGCCATATTTATCGGCCTGCCTCCAAACAGTTTCGGACTGCGGCTCAACTCCGGCAACGCCATCAAACACGACGCAAGCGCCGTCCAATACGCGCAAAGATCGCTGTACTTCGGCGGTAAAATCAATGTGGCCAGGAGTGTCAATTAAGTTCATTTGTATCCCCTTCCAGTGCATAGTAATAGCGGCGGCGGTAATGGTAATTCCCCGTTCCCGTTCTTGCGGCATCCAGTCCATCACCGTATCTCCCTCGTGCACTTCTCCGATTTTGTGAGATACTCCGGTATAAAAAAGCAACCGTTCTGAAACCGTTGTCTTACCGGCGTCAATGTGGGCAATAATTCCGAAGTTACGCATTTTTTCGATGGGATACTGTCTAGTCATATGCGAGAATCTAGAAAATAGAAAGTAGAAAATAGAATTTCTACGGCCTATTGACAAAATATTAATAAATAGTAAAATGGGGACAGCTCATCAGTACCATTTTTCCAATGAGGTGATGCTATGCAATATTGGGAGTGCTGCTTTGTTTCTATTGCGAATGCAAACATAGAAGAAGTGGAAGCGGAGGTTCAAAAACAAATCAATGCGCTAGGAAGGCAGGGATGAAGAATGGTGCCTATCACCATTCCTGGTCCGGGCGGGGCGGGTGGTCTTGGAGGAATTTGGATGGAGCGCGAAGTTTCATCTGAAAAAAAGGAATAATCTCCCAACCAAGAATCAATGGAATGGGGCGCCGAAAGGATTCGGCGCTGTTTTTTTACAAAAAATTTATTTTTTGTAATGATTCGTGATACTGAAAACTTCCGCTATACCATCGTTAATAAAAAACAATGCGCGATATTTTTGGTCAATTCTGAAAGAATAAATCCCTCTCCAGTGCGGCTGTAATAATTCTGTTTTTAAAGAAGCGTGCCGAATATTTTTCCAAAACATCAAACTCGCTTTTTGCCATTTTTTCTGGAGATTGTGAGCATTAACATATTCAATGATATCTTTTCGAAGCGGTGACAGTTTCATTTCTTTCCATAAGAGGATTTTTGCAAACCATCTTTCAAATCTCTTAAAAATCCTTTGGTGTAAAGATTGGTTTTTTTGAAATCTTCGGCAACATCTTCAGGGGAGTCCTTTATTAAAAATTCAAAAACACGCCCGGTCAGCTTTCGATAACCTTCCGCTTGACGTTGTAATTTCACATATTCATTTTTAGAAATAGTAACTTTGTTCATTAACGTATTGTAATGCACTCTCTAAAAAATTAAATCCTGGATTGCCGCGCCTGCGAGCTCGCAATGACGGACATTTTCATTTCCGCGATTTTCCGCGTAAATTTCCGCATCTTTCCGCGCGCTTTAGCGAGCGAAGTGCGCAAAAGCTTTGTTCGCCTCTGCCATTCGGTGCGTATCTGCCTTCCCCACCTGCAACGCTTCTGTGTAGCAATGCGGGCAGATTTTTCATGGCGTTGCCTTCATCTATAATAATAAATCTAAAAATTCTTCTACGGTTAATTCTGCTTGTTCAATAATTGACTTTATGGACATCACATCCAGAAACCGCACTTAAGTTGCCGGCGGTTTGGCAGTATTGGGCGGCTTGGAGCAAAAAATTTGTGAGGCCTAGCCGTAGCTACGCCGAACAAATTTTTTGTGAAAACTGCCCAAGATTGCCAAATCCGGCAAGACTTGGAGTGCGGTTTCAGGATGTGATGTCCATAAGGTCTTTGGATTAAGATCTTTTCTGTGAAAGGGAATGGTTACTCTTAAATGGGATTTTTCAGGGTGACGAAGTTGAACATGGCTCCCAGATTGGTGATATTCGTAAAAGCGACCTCTTTTTAATGCTCTCAATACCAATAACGAAGGAATCCTAGGGAGTTTTGGCATATTACATAGCTAATTTAATATTTTCTTTTTTTATTTTATTTACTATTATCCTATCCTTCAATAGGGCTTCAATATAACAACGAATAGCATCCTTTGCCATTTCTCTAGCTTCTTTTAAATTATCTCCTTCCGTAACCAAACCAGGTAGATTTGGAACCGTCACCGTATACCTATCGGCGTTATTTTCAAAAACGACATCATAATGATAAATTTTTTCTATTTGATGTTTCATGTTTATAATTTTAATTTTATTCGTAATTCGCTTAAATTCGTAATTTGTAGGATCATCTCGCCCGCCTTCGCTAAAGCTTCGGCGAGGCCCGTATAAAAATTGCTATTTTTATCGGGCAAAGTGCGCAAAAGCTTTATTCGCCTCTGCCATTCGGTGGGTGTCTACTTTCTTTTTCATGGCGTTGCCTTCATTGTTGGCTGCGGCTATGAGTTCTTCACTCAATTTTACGGCCATGCCTTTGCCCTTTTTTGATCTGGCGGCGTCTAAAATCCATTTAATCGACAAATCCAGTTTTCTTTCTTGGCGAACTTCCATAGGCACCTGATAGGTGGCTCCCCCAACTCTCTTTGGTTTTACTTCTAATAGTGGAGATACATTTTCAATGGCTTTGTTAAAAATTTCTAGCGGTTCTTTCTGGGTTTTTTCTTTGATAATATTAAAAGAATCGTACACAATTCTTTGTGCCACGGTTTTTTTGCCATCTTTCATCACTTTATTGATAAACTGCGAAACCACCAGGTCATTGTAGACCGAGTCGGGAGATAATTTGTGTTTTTTATACGCTCGCCTCATGGCTCGCTAAAGCGATCCCAATCTACGAATAACATCCTAATGATCCTAATACGTTACGACGCTATTCGGAACATTCGGATGCAAATTCGGATTATTCGGATCGCTGACTAATTATTTTTTTAACTTGGTGCCATACCTGCTCCTTCCCTGTTTTCTATTTTCAACTCCCGTGGTATCTAAAATGCCTCGGACAATGTGGTAACGAACTCCCGGTAAATCCTTAACCCTTCCACCACGGATTAATACCACGCTGTGTTCTTGTAAATTGTGGCCTTCTCCGGGAATATAGGCCGTTACTTCCATGCCATTTGACAACTTCACCCTGGCCACTTTTCTTAAGGCCGAGTTTGGTTTTCTTGGGGTTTGAGTGAAGACCTTCAAGCATACTCCTCGTTTAAATGGAGAAGGATAAATAGAAGGCCGGTTTTGCAAAGCATTAAAACCGTAATGCAAAGCCACGCCTTTCTTTTTGGCTTTTACTGACTTTCTGGGTTTTTTAATTAATTGACGAATGGTAGGCACAACTCTAGAATCTTGAATTTAGTATCTGGTATCTTGAATTGAATATTGAATTTGGAATTCTTAATTCCTGATTCTATTCCAGCTTCAAGATACGAGATTCCATATTCAGTCAGCAGATAAAATAATAAAGCGCAATGCGCTCAATAGTTAAGAGTGTATCAGAAAAGAAACAGACAGTCAATATTTGGCCCTACATTCCCGTAATAACACCAAATAACAGGCCGGTAACAGTCCCAAGACCCTGCAAAACGCCAAAGAAAATAAGGAAGATCAAAATAAAAATTCCGTACTGGCTTAAAAAGGTTTTCAGATACTCGAATTGATATGGGATAAATTTAAATAATATCCACGAACCATCAAGGGGCGGAATAGGAATTAAATTAAATATGGCCAAGATAATATTAATCTGGACAATAAAAGAAAATACGATCAGCATGCCCGGAACCACTGTGAAAAAATCGGAAATATTGATAATGCGTATTAATAACCCAAAAAACAGCGCCAGTGCAATATTGGTTAAGGGGCCCGCGATGGAAACCTTCAGCCCCCCCCAGGCCTGATCCTTAAAGTTATAAGGGTTAATTGGCACGGGCCTGGCCCATCCTACAACAAAAGGGCTGCCGGCAATAAATAATAACAGGGGTAAGATAACGGACCCGAACGGATCTAGGTGCTTTAAGGGGTTTAAGGTTAAACGCCCGGCATATTTGGCGGTAGGATCCCCCAGCGAATAAGCAACATAGCCATGAGCCAATTCGTGGATAATAACCGAAAATAACAGTACGATTAATGAAAGAATGGTGATAAGAATGTCCATAAATTGAATTTGAAATTTACAATTTGAAATTTGAAATTAGTAAGTATCAATATTTTAACAAAGCAAAATCTTGATAGATTTACATTATTTATAGCAGATATTGCAAAAAAGTGAAATATACGATATAGTGTTATTATTGTAATTTCAAATTCGACAATTTCAAATTGATTTCAAATTGTAAATTTCAAATTTCAAATTCAAAAACGTGGCTTCAAAAATTTGTTCAATCTGTGCTAAAAAATCAGGAGTGTCTTGGTCTTTGGTTAAATTACGCGGAAAATACAACCCCACCCAAAAAATTCGCAAGTACCCCAATCTACAATGGACTCGCACTCTTGCGGGCCAACGCGTTTTAGCTTGCGCCAAATGCATAAAAGCGATGGCAAAATAGCTGTGAATTACCAAACCCCTCGGAGCTATTTTTTTCAGATTTTGAGTCAGAAATTTGATAGAATTTTCAGCCCTACCCAAAGGGCCCAAAGATGGGAAAATTTACTGTGGTAAATTTGCCCACATCTTAACCTAAAAATTCTAGCGAATGTATGGCCAAAATCTGGGAAAAAGAGTCCGAAACTCTTTTAACATGGGGGTTTCGTAATTCACAGCTAAATAGGGGTCTGACACGTTGCCGCCAAAAAACGCCCTAAGGCGTTTTTTTGGTATATCCATGGCGTCCGTAAAACCCACGTTTTATATCATCAACATGGAGTAACATAGAAGCGCCCCTGAAACAAAAAAATCAACTGAACATTGATTTTTTTGTTGCTCTGATTTCCTGATACTAAGATTTCTATGAAAAATCTAAGTGGGTGTTCGCAAGTCCCAAGCCACGGCCGGGACAAATATTGAACTCCCTTAAAAATGATAATATAGAATCTTTATTGGAAAAGTCAGAGCTACTTACATTTTAACTTTTTCAAAAAACCAGGTCAAGCCCAATTATCCACAAGTCCTTATAATGCGAATCTCGTTTGGCAATCGGAGTTAGTTGCGGCAGAATTTTGCCGCCAGGTTCGGAAAAATTTTTAGGCGTAGCTTGCCTACGACGAGCACATTTTTACCAAGCTTTGCGGAAAAATTATCCGCAAATAACCCGCCAAAAGGCGAGGATCGCCCCTCTTGGGCGGCCCGAAACTCTTTTACATTTTTGCCAAACGAGATTCGCATTTATAGTTCAAGTACGCCTACTAATTGTTTTATCAACGACACTACCACCGGCGGAGGCATTAAGCTATTAGAAGCTACTCCCTGATCATCTAACACTTCCCAGGACTTTTGTAAAACTTCAACTTTTCCAGAGGATTCATTAAAAGTGTAATGATACTCCGGCGTAATTTCATAGTCATCGGCAAATTCAGTGGTTTTTTCTTTAGGAATTGAGTTTCGTAGTAGAATTTTTGATATGCCATGCATAGCTTGGATTTGACTCATGAGCAGTTCATCTTTTTCTAAACGGGAACGAATCGGCTCAATACCCTGCAAATCCCCTTCCTTGGTAACCATTCTTGGGCCCGCACCCTCCTTTGCCAATGCTTCGGCGGGCAGGCACGCCGGATTGTCGCACATTAGGTAAAATTGATTTTTCTCTTTGTCGTACTGAACATTTTTTGTCGGCAATAACTTTACGTTGCGGGAAGTATTGCACTGCGGGCAAATCACACGGTATTTTATGCGCTCATCAATAATATTGGTTGGCACATCAATGAGCACAAAAATATCCGGGTCGTTTCGATAATCAACCAAATGCTTGAAAAATAATGAATAAGAAACCTGATCGACATCGCGCGGGAATCCGTCAATAAAAATGGCTTTTTTACCAAGCCGTGTAATTTCTTTTTCTACGAGCGCCAGAATTAATTCCGATGGCAACAGCACCTTAGTGGACCGCTCTTCCATGGCCGTTATAAGCTCTGGCAGTGGTTTGGGCCCCCGATATTTTTTTTGCAAAAATTCCACCAGTTCCTGTTTTTTTACCGGATCTTTTAAAACTTCATCGAATGAGCGGATTAAGTCCCCCACTGATAAATGCTCTACTCTTTCAGGACTAATAATTTCTTTAAACATTTTGGAATACGTTCCCTTCCCCGAAGATTTTTTTCCTAAAAGATAGACAATAAACGTGTTATTTTTCAAATAATCCTGCAGTTTTTTAATTTCCGGCCCCGCCTTGTATTCAAAATACTCCCGACGCCTGTTGGCATCGGTTAAGTCAAAGGTCTTGCCTTCAGAAGTTTTAGTACTAAAGATTGGAAATTCGATGTCTTTCATTACCTTGAATCTTGAATCTTGAATCTGGAATCTTGTATCTTGAATTGAATAACTGAATGTGGAATTCTGGATTCCTTATTCTATTCCAGCTTCAAGATACGAGATTCTAGATTCATTTTATCACTTTTATATTCTCTCCATCGCTCAAAATTTCCACCGTTCCCTGCTCATCCGTCCTTAACGTGGTTATACCAAAATTCTGTAATCTTTGCAAAACTTCGATAGCTGGATGCCCGTAGGTATTTTTTGCGCCAACGGAAATAACTGCCAGATCAGGATGCACTGCTTCCAAAAAATTTTCTGACGTTGAAAACCGCGACCCATGGTGGGCCACCTTCAATACATCTGAAGTTAATGTCGCCTCGCCTTTTACCAATGCCTCTTCAACCACACTTGAAACATCGGCAGTAAATAAAAAAGAATTTTTACCGTAGGTTAGCCGGCTTACAATACCCGTATCATTATCTTCATTTTTGGGCCGGGCGTCCCGGCCTTCTATGTTAATAAAAGGATGCAAAGTTTCAATGGCTACCTTGTCGTTTTTTATTTGGTCGCCAGCTTTGGTAATAATGATTTTTGTCCCCTGTTTTTTGGCTTTTTCCAACAGCGTAAGCCATACTTGGTATTGCTCTCCGCCGCGCACGACACCGTTCCATATAATATAGTCCACCTTATACTTTTTTAAAACGTAGAGCAGTCCGTTTAGGTGATCAGCGTCGGGGTGGGTTAACATGACCACGTCTAAGTGGCGCTGCCAGAAGGGTAATAGTTTGTGTAATTTACTCATTACCATAGCGTCTACTCCGCCATCAATGATAATGTGGCGCATACTGGGAGTTTCTATAAAAATGGAGTCACCCTGGCCGATATCTAATACCCGCACTTTTAAATGGCGGGGAAGAGCCAATATCCAAACCTGCTGCCAAATAAATATGTTTAACAATAATAAAACAGTTATTGCTCCCAAACATATTTTTTGTCTTGTGGTAAAAAAATTTTCCATAGAAAATGGCGGGCCCGCGGGCCCGCCATTTTAAATACGTTTTCTACTTTTTTGCTCCCATAATCCTAAACATCTTGGTACCGCATTTTTCGCACGTACCGGTCATTGCTCGCCTTTCAGTACCCCCCTTCCCCTTCATTGCAACTTCTTTTTCATCTTTCATAAGCCGCTTTGCTTTGCATTTTACGCAGTATGCTTCTGTCGCCATTTGTTTTCGCGGAATTTCACGGAATTTCACGCGGAATTCTACGGAAACGGTTCCGCGTTGTTCTGCGTTAATTTCTGCGCGATTCAGCGACATTATTAAGAGAGATGCTTTGAGACCAATTTTGTCATTTCAAACATATTCACCATTGCTTTTCCGCCAAATAACACTTTTAATTTAGCATCTGCATTAATGTTTCTTCTATTGGTGGCATCCTGTAAATTATTTTTCTTAATGTATTCCCAAAGTTTTTTTACTACCTGGCCTCTTGGCAAAGGTCCTTTACCAACTACGGCCTCTAAATCAGCAGTAAGTTGCATGGGCTTCAATAAAGCTGGATTTGCTTTTCTTGGCATATAATTCATAGAACATACAACATGGAACATGGAACAAACGAAACGGCGTTTGTTATGTGTTCTATGTTATGTGTTATGTAATTCTTATATCGACCTTGGTTCTTGCATCACACTAACTGCAAGAATATGATTACTAATCCTTAAGTACATTTTACCCGATAATGGTTCTAAGGTCAATCATGTCAAGAACATTAACTATCAATTAGGGGTTTTTGGGTAACAGATTTTATCTTTTCCTCAAAAAAATGAATCACGTCAACATAACCCAATACACAATGCTGGCCATCCCACAAAAATGGTACCCCGACATCCGACGGATTTAGCCCGCATATCTGGGCCTTATCAGCCAAAATGGTTACATTTTTACTGCTACCCGATATTTCCAGGGTAGTAAATGCGAAGATTTGCTCAATATTGCTATTTTTAATAAAATCATCCACCTTGGCGCAAGGCGCGCACCCCGCTTCTTTAAATAGTATGATGCCGGATATCGAGGTATCGCTTGTTTTAAAATAAGAAGCGACGGTACCAGGCACATCACCGTAGGCAAAAAATAATACTCCCTCCAAGAAAACCAACGCCGCAATAACCAAAAAAAACAATCTGTTTTTTTGCAACCAGGATAGTAGGGCACTAGTTGGTTTTTTCATCTTTTTTAACGGCCGTTGATTTTTTATTAAAATAAAAAATATAAGCCATCTCTAGTATGCCAAAAGTATTTACTACCAACATGGCAATAAACCAGTTTCTTTGCCCATTTTTTGCCGCACGCCAAAGAGCTATCCCCTTCCAGATGAGTCCCCAAATAAGCAACACCAAAAACAGCAAGGTGTACTTTGGGTCGTTTAATATATTAATGATGGCGGTGGTTTGTGAATCCATAGCTTTTGCTTCGCAAAAGAAATTCTAAATTAAAAATCCTAAATCCTAAACCGTTTGAGAATTTAGAATTTAGAGTTTAGAGTTTAGGATTTCATGTTTCGGATTTCATAGCCGGCTGCTCCAAACGCTACCGACACGTTCAGCGACTCTTTTTTGCCGTACATGGGCAAATAGATGACTTTATCTGATAATTCCAGGGCTTTTTTAGAAACCCCTTTTACTTCATTCCCAATTATCAGAGCCAGAGGGAATTTCGGTTTCAATTTGGTGTATAATATGTTTTTTGGCGTCTGTTCCAAAGCTACTACCAACACTTTTTCTTTCTTTAACTTTTCTATCAATCGCCAGGTTTGTTTATGATATTCAAAGGGAATGGTTTTTTCCGCTCCTAACGCTGTCTTCGAAATTTTATGGTCTGGCGGCCGCCCGGTAATCCCGCACAAAAATATTTTCGTTACCCCCAATGCATCGGCCGTTCTAAAAATTGAACCCACATTTTCCAAGCTGCGGATATTATCGCAAATGACATAGAATTCCTTCATTTGAGTGCGATGCCAATATGCGAATGCATACTAATGATACGAATCACGAAACGTACGCACGGCGTTATTAGTATTATTAGTATGAATTAGTATATTAGCATCGCATTACAACTACAACAATCTAAACTTATTTATCACCAACCCGAAATCGTACCCCAAAAATTGGGCGGCTTTGCGGCAAAATACCATGCGTTCGGTAAAAATTTCAAAATATTCCATGACGGGGCAAAAGTTAGTATCAATTTTCAAGGTCAAGGTAATTCTCTTTTTATCCTTTTCCACTTTTAACATACTTTCGCGTGCCGCATAATTAACCCGGTCATGAATATCAGTTTTAAAATGATCCGGATCCGTTTTTGTAACCCGGGACCGGTCCACATCCGATTTATCGGCCAGCACTAAAATGGCAGATATGCGGTGGGTAAAATTCATTTCTTCTTTATCGTGATTAGAAATGGCCTGCATGATAACCGCCAGTTCATTTGGGTCGAACTGATTTCCAAACACTTGGCCGAAAAGAAGCGCGCCAAAAAAATGGTGGAATGTGCGGGTCATAAAGTTTCCCATATCGTGGCAAAAACCGGCAATACCGGCCAGTTCGCACCGGCGCTCATCTAATCCGATTTTTTTGGCGATATCCATGGCCCGACTAGACACCACGCTAGAATGGCGCAACCCGTGGTTGGTATATGATAAGGCCTGCATAGCCCCTTCGGTTTGCTTAATAAACTCCAGTATTTGGGGATTTTTTTTGACGTCGTCTAAATTTATCATCGGATAAATTTAACATTTAACATTTGACAATTGACATTTGACTTAACGAATTTCGTAAAACGTTGTCAATTGTCAATGGTCACATGTCAATTGTTATTAAATCTTTTCTCTATTTTCTCCCAATTTACCACATTCCACCACGCTTTCAAATAATCTGGTCGCACATTTTTATACTGCAAATAGTAGGCATGTTCCCAGACATCGTTTCCCATAATGGGCGCCGAGCCCTCGCTCATGGGGTTGTCCTGGTTTGCGGTAGACACAATTTCTAAAGCACCAGTTTTGGTACGCACTAACCACACCCACCCTGAACCAAATCGTTTGGCACCCGCATCATTAAACTTGGTTTGAAATTCAGCAAAACTGCCGAATTGATTTTCAATAGCTCCCAGCAACTGGCCTTCTGGCTTTTGGCCAGATGACGGAGCCATAATCTGCCAAAACATTGAGTGATTAACGTGTCCCCCGCCATTATTTTTAACAGCCATACGAATTTCTTCTGGCACTTGATCTAAATTCATCAATAATTCTTCCGGGGTCTTTTCAAAAAGATCCGGATATTTCTCCAGTGCCGCATTTAAATTATTCACGTAAGCGGCGTGATGTTTATCATGGTGCAACATCATAATTTCTTTTGAAATATAGGGTTCCAGGGCATCGTAGGCGTAAGGTAAATCAGACAATGTGTGTATTATTTTTCCCATAACATTATTCTGCTTTTTTATCTTATTAGACCCACTGATCAAAGATTTTCCTACCGAAATGCCCAAATTTCAGCTGCAAATTTGCTAGAATTTCTCAACGTACCCTCTGGGTATGTCTCAAAATTCTATCAAATTTTCGCTATGAAATTTTGACGTTTCGCCTACGGAAACCTTTAATCAGTGGGTCTTTGACTAAATCTTAATAAATAAACAGTAATTAGCACTATAAAAATTGTTACCGCAATAGCATACAAAAAATTCGCCAAAACATTATTTCCGGGATTAGGGAAGAATGTAACAATAAAAGATTTAATCGCCTCGTTCCAAGCAAGACCAGCTACTAAACCAAGTGCGGCCAAAATGTAGCCGGTGGTTTTTTCCTTAATTTCTTTCTGGATTTTCTTTCGCTCTTCTTTTATTTTATGTAGTACCATTGCTTTCATTATACACAAAAAAACAACGATTGGCTACAATTCCCCATTTTTTATTCTTGCCCTAATCCCCTCAACCACTCCATTAAAATAATTTACATTATGAAAGGTGATTAACTTTAGGGCCGTAATCTCACCGGCTCTGAGCAAATGGCAAATGTAGTCCTTTTTATAGTGCAAACACACGTCACACACACACCCTTTATCCAGCGGCTCACGTTTTTTTAAAAATTTAACTTGCCTCATATTTAATTTTCCTTCACTGGTAAAAGCGACGCCGCGACGAGCGTAGTGCGTTGGAATGGTACAGTCAAAAGTATCAACTCCGGCTTTGATAATATTTTCCAAATCATCCAACTTGCCAATACCCAGCAAATGTCGCGGCTTTCTTTCTGGTAATTCGGCTATGACCCAAGCCAACATCTCTGATATTATTTTTTTGTCGCTGCCAAATTCCCCGCCAATCCCAAAACCATCAAATGGCAGCGACCCAATAAATTTAGCGCTTTCCTGGCGCAGGTCCTTAAACCGGCCGCCTTGGACAATACCATATAGCGCCTGATTACTCTTTTTAACCTTCAAGCACACTTTCGCCCATTGATGCGTTTTTAACAAAGAGTTTTTCGTATACTCATAATCAGCTAAAGGTGCAGTACATTCGTCGAAGGCAAAAATAATATCAGCGCCAATTTGCTCCTGGATTTTTATGGACTCCTTGGGACCGATAAATAATTCCCTGCCATCAACCGGTGAACGAAAAAAAACTCCGTCCTGTCGGATTTTTATCTTTTTGGGCTGGGCGCCAATCTTAATTTGCTCCCGAAGATCAGCATCCGATCCCATGCGGTCTTTTGAATTTATTATTTTACCCAAATTCAAATCCTGGCCAAAACCCAAGGAAAACACTTGGAAACCGCCCGAATCGGTCATGAGCGGTTTTTTCCAATTCATGAATTCGTGCAAACCGCCGGCTTTTTGAATCACTTTTTCACCTGGTTTTAAATGCAAATGGAAGGTATTGGAAATCAATATTTGACTTTTGGTTTCCTCAACTTCTTTGCTGGTTAACGTTTTTACCACGGCTTGCGTTGCCACAGGAACTAAACACGGGGTCTCAACGACTCCGTGTGATGTTTCTATAAATCCCAATCGGGCATTACTGACTTTTGATTTTTTTAAAATTTTAAAATTCATACTGGCGATCTTAGGCCCCGTCCATTAATGCATAATAATCGGTTGGCGCCGAAAAATCAATCGGGTGGGCATTACACAATACTGGCAGTTGACATGGCTGTTTATAAAAGGTATCATTTATCTAGACAATAAGTCGTCACACATAACGGCTTTTCGTCATGATCCTATGGTTGCTATAAAAAGCACCTAGAGAAAGGTCGTTATATTATTTTTAACCATTAATTTCGCCGAAAAAATAGCAGATATTACAAAATATCTGCAGTAAACATAGTAGGGATTAATGGTAAATAAATGTTCAATAAATTCGATAACAACAAAGGCGGAGGAAGCTTTGCCCCACGACAAATGGTGCAGGGAAACTGGAAATGCAGTGACTGCGGAAAAGAAATTACCGAACTGCCTTTTGAGCCAGCTCCTGACCGACCTATCTACTGCCGGGACTGCTGGGCAAAAAACCGACCACCACGACAAAATCGTTACTAATCGGTTTTGCAGATCTGGCAAAGCCAGACAACAAAAAATCCCGCAATGCGGGATTTTTTGTTGCGACACATTTACCACGACTTATGGACATCACATCCAGAAACCACACTCCAAGTCTTGCCGGATTTGCCAATCTTGGGCAGTTTTCAAAAAAAATATGTTCGCCGTAGCTTCGGCTACGCCTCGCATATTTTTTGTTCCAAGCCGCCCAAGATTGCCAAACCGCCGGCGACTTTAGTGCGGTTTCTGGATGTGATGTCCATACGCAGTTGCGTCATTGCGAGGGCATCGCAATGCCCGAAGCAATCTCTCCTCATCTTTAGATTGTCCCGATTGCGAAGCGATCGAGGATCCTCGACAAATCGGGACTTCGTCGCCCTTCGACAAACTTAGGACTCTTCGCAATGACGATGATGTTGATTTAACTGCGTAGGTCGTGATTTACTTATCAGAATTTTGCCCAAGAATTTTGTTGATAATATTGCCATGGCCGCATCTGCTCAACCTGGGCTTTTTTAAGAATCATATCTTGAATATGCAATGCGGATTTTTTCTCAATAGCCGGCAAAAAAACGGTGTCTTTGTGCTCAAAGTTCTCATTTTGACCCTCTTCCCCGGAAATGGTAATCACAATATCGCTCATGCCCAGAATTTGATCCAACAAACTTCTTTGAATTTTAACATCTTGGATGTGGCGGTAAGGAATGACGGTTATATCTTCTGAAATTATGGAACAAACATTATGAAACCGCACTCCAAGTCTTGACGGATTTGCCAATCTTGGGCAGTTTTCACAAAAAATTTGTTTGCCGTAGCTACGGCTACGCCAAACATATTTTTTGCTCCAAGCCGCCCAATATTGCCAAACCGTCGGCAACTTTAGTGCGGTTTCATAATGTTTGTTCCATAGCCCCTTTTTAATTTTTAAATTTTTCTGGGCAATGAAAATTCCGTAGTGAATGTACTCAAGCCAACCGATGGCAAACACCAAAACCAATGCAAATAACAAAAAGGCCAAAAAAAGAAGTAGCACATTAGCAGTCACTGCAACATAAGTTACCGGAATATAGTTTAGTGAAACTAGTCCCGCAAACAGCATGGGTACCAGCACAAAAAATACTCCACTTTTACGCAAAATCAGCATAAAAAGTGTTTTCTGCCCCAGTGGATGGTACGTATGAATATTTTCTTCCATGCTTTGAATGCGATCCCAATATACGAATGCATACTAATAATACTAATGCTCGACGCGTACGTTTCGTTGATTCGGATCATTCGGATGAATTCGTAGATTAGAATCGCATTACTCAATGATACACCGTACCTCGTTTCCCTGACGAACCTCTAAAAAACCTGAATTTATTTCAAAAAAATGCTCTTTTCTAGCAACATCAACTACCTTCATAACTCCTGTCGTCAATTTACCAATATAGGTCTCATGGTTGTCCAACACCGTAATTTCACCCATCACCGTTTTGCAATTTAAAGACAATGCCTGTCCGGCAAATAATATTTTTTTGAGTGAATAGATAGAAATCTTCATAACGAATTTTCAATTATCAATTTTCAATTATCAATGAAGTATTAAATTACTAAATTATCAAACCGACGTTTTCATCATTAAAAATTCGTTCCGTTGATAATTTATTGAAAATTGATACTTGATAATTGATAATTTAGAAATTACGCAGTAATTTCGTCGATTCCTCCTTTCATATAAAAATTCTCCTCCGGCACATCATCATGCTTGCCTTCTAATATTTCTGAAAAGCCCTGAATAGTGTCTTCTAGTTTTACGTATTTGCCGGGAATATTACTGAACACTTCAGCCACGTGCACCGGCTGGCTCAAAAACCGCTGTATTTTGCGGGCGCGTGTTACCACTTTTTTGTCTTCTTCTGACAATTCTTCCATACCCAAAATAGCAATAATATCCTGCAAATCCTTATACCGTTGCAATGTTAATTGCACGCCGCGAGCCGTTTGGTAATGTTTTTGGCCCACAATTTTTGGATCAAGCGCACTTGATGTTGAAGCCAAAGGGTCAACGGCCGGATAAATACCAATTTCAGTTAAAGCGCGGTTCAATACAATGGTTGAGTCCAAGTGCGAAAATGTGGTGGCAGGTGCCGGGTCAGTAATATCGTCGGCCGGTACGTATACTGCCTGCACCGAAGTAATTGACCCTTTTGAAGTTGAAGTAATTCTTTCTTGAAGTTCGGCCATCTCTTGAGCCAAGGTTGGTTGATAACCCACCGCCGATGGCATACGGCCCAAAAGCGTTGACACTTCAGACCCTGCCTGTGAAAACCTGAAAATATTATCAATAAAAAATAGTACGTTTTTGTGTTCCTCGTCTCGGAAATATTCTGCCATCGTCAAGGCACTCAAAGCAACTCTTGCCCGCGCCCCCGGAACTTCATTCATTTGGCCATACACCAAAGCGGTTTTATTAATAACTCCGCTTTCTTTCATTTCTCTGTACAAATCATTTCCTTCGCGGGTTCGTTCCCCAACGCCGGCAAACACCGATACTCCTCCGCCTTCTTCGGCCACATTTCGGATTAATTCCATCAAAAGCACCGTTTTTCCCACGCCTGCTCCACCAAACAAACCAATCTTTCCTCCTTTAATAAATGGTGCAATTAAATCGATTACTTTAATACCGGTCTCAAACACTTCGGTTTTGGTTGACTGTTCGGTAAAGGGCGGCGCTTGGCGATGAATCGGCCAATAGTTTTTAAATTTACTGGTTACTGGTTTCTGGTTACTGGTTGCATCGTTTAGCGTTTTCCCTAAAACATTGAATATATTTCCCAACACTTCCGGCCCGACAGGCACCTCAATTTGCTTTCCCGTATCTTCCACTTCCAATCCGCGCATCAAGCCATCAGTTGATTGCAAAGAAATAGCCCGCACCCGTTGTTGATCTAGGTGTTTTACTACTTCGAGAGTGACTTCACCTTTGGGTCCGGAAATTTTTAACGCGTTAAAAATTTCCGGCAGACCGCCCTCTGTTTCAAATTCCACATCAACCACGGGACCTATAATTTGTACAATTTTTCCTTTCATATTATTTTATTAAATTACAAACGAGGCAAACCGAGCAATTCAATGGCCCGATCTAGTCCGTATGCTTTTAAAAATCTTGTGCCAAAATTTTTTTGAGTATCAATACTATATTCGCCTCTATCCAAATCTTCCTTCATTGATCTAATCTGCGCCGCCAATCCCCAGGGAGTAATCTTATCCTCTTGCCTTGTCATATCGGTAGCTGGCGAAATCATTCCCCCCATAAGAATCACCTCTCCTCTTGAGAGAATATCGCACAACTCATCAATCGAATTTGCCTTATTTGCTTCTTTGACTAATTGATCAGACCTATATTTTATTGTCTCAAATTCTTCGTCATACCAATTTTCTTGTTCTTCTTGATCCTTTTTTCTTTTTTTTAAATATGCAATCTCTTCTTCCCTTGAAGGCCCCTTTTTTTCTTTTAGCTCATAATATTCCCCCTCCTTATCTGTCTTCTTTTCCCAAACTTCCGGATTACCAGAACCCGATCTTTTTTCTAAATCTTCTGCCATTTCCCTCAATCTTCGCGATTCTTCTGCTTGCTCTGAAGTTTCTCCTAATCCCTGATCATCTCTTAATTCTTCTTGATTTACCATATTTTTATTGAAAATATTAGTATTCCCTAATTTAAACTTTCCGCTCCCGCGATAATTTCTGTAATTTCCTTGGTAATCGCCCCTTGCCTGGACTTATTGTACTGTAAATTAAGTGCCTGGCCCAAGTCGCTGGCGTTGTCGGAAGCGGTTTTCATGGCCATTCGACGAGCGGCGTGTTCCGAGGCATTGGCTTCTAAAATTAAGTGGTACATTTGCATAAAAAACAAATGCTTCACTAGGTCATCCAATATTTCTTTTGCCGATGGCTCAATTAAATACTCTTGCGGTTTGGTGTTATTTGGCA
>MHOT01000027.1:0-1616 GCA_001820175.1 Candidatus Staskawiczbacteria bacterium RIFCSPHIGHO2_02_FULL_42_22
ATTCTCGCGTCATTCTGCGATTCTTTTTGGTCTGGCTTAATGTCAATCTTCCAACCCGTCAAATTAGCCGCCAGACGCACATTCCTGCCGTCCTTTCCAATGGCCAATGACAACTGGTCTTCCCCCACGAATACCGTAGCGCTATTTTTTGTGCTCCCGGGCGCCTCTACTTTTATCCCTGAAATTTTGGCAGGGGACAGTGCATTGGTAATGAATTTGGCCGGGTCTTCCTGCCATTCAATCACGTCAATTTTTTCACCACCCAATTCGTTGATGACCGCCATGATGCGGGTTCCCCGCTGCCCGACACATGAACCTATTGGGTCAATTCCCTGCTCAGTTGAAGCTACCGCTATTTTAGTCCGGTACCCGGGCTCACGCGCAATAGATTTTATCACCACCACGCCGGCCGAAATTTCCGGCACCTCCAATTCAAACAGCCGCGATACCAACTTTGGATAGGCACGCGAAAGCACCACCACTGAACCCTTGGGACCGTCTTCCACTTTTAAAATGTAAAACTTCAGGCGCTGGGCGGACCGATAAAACTCCCCGGGAATTTGCTCTTCCCGGTTTAAAACACCTAGAGTTTTTCCAATATCAACCAGCACGGTGCTCCCCTCCATGCGCTGAATCACACCGGAAATAATTTCCCCTTCTTTTGAACGGTATTCCGCCGCAATAACATCTTTTTCCGCTTCCCTGATTTTTTGTAAAATCACCTGCTTGGCGGTTTGGGCGGCAATTCGGCCGTAGTCCTGTTTTGAAACCAGGGGAATTTCAAGCTCTTCGCCCAGCTGTATTTTTGGGTTCTTTTTTTGCGCCTCCTCCAGCATGACGTGTTTTTCCGGATTAAACACCACTTTTTTTGGCGGTTCCTCGCCCTCCTGCACCCGGTCAAAGTCCTCGGCCGGTATAATCTTTTTTTCTTTTAAGGCCTCAATTTCTTCTTCGGTGTAGAGCATTGATTCGTCCACCGCCAGTTTTAGTTGCCAAAACTGCGCATCTCCGGAAACGGGATTGAATTTGGCTTTTATCTTTTGCCCCTTTTTGCCGTAGTCCTTTTTGTAGGCAGTAGCAATAGCTGCTTCCAACGTTCCAATAATGACTTCCGGAGAAATACCCCGGGTTTCGGCAATTTGCGACAATGCGCGTTGAAATGATTTAATATCCACAATTGTGAATTTTCAATTATCAATTTCCAATTTTCAATGAATTATCAATTAAACGAATTTTCAATGACGAAAGATCGGTTTTGATAATTTATTAATTTAGTCCGCCCGCGGGCGGATTTATTGATAATTGATACTTGATAATTGATAATTTATTTAAAAAGAAATGCCCGTTTTCAGACGGACATATTTTCAATCTATTAATTGGTTTAAATATAGCAAAACAAAGGATTGATGTCAAATTTTTAATACCTATCCTCCACCACGTTTCCAAAATAGTGCAGTTTGGCGTTGCGACTGGATTCATCGACGACAATTCCGATAATGTCAATTTGATAAGGCGCGTTATACGAGAATTTGTTTTTTTGGAGCCAGATTTGGGCCAATTGGCGTAATTTTCGCTGTTTTTTGTAATTGACATGGTCTTCGGGAAAAAATCCTTCG
>MHOT01000027.1:1659-24890 GCA_001820175.1 Candidatus Staskawiczbacteria bacterium RIFCSPHIGHO2_02_FULL_42_22
TTTATCTTTTCCCTTAAACAATTTACTAAAATAATTTTTAATTTCTTGTATCACATCCGCCAAAAACTCTTTTATAATACTTTTAAGAAGTCCCCTTTTTAACTCTTTATCTGCATTCTCATCACGTTTCCTTGTCGCTTCTTCAAATTTTTCACGCTCTATTTTATGTTTCTCAATTTCTTTTAAAGCAGACCTTTTTTCTTCCGCCTTCATTTGCAGTTTCAATTGCAAATCCAATGCCTCTTGAGCTTTCCGCAAAGCTTCGGCTTCTTGGGCCTCTCTAATTGATTCCAGCCACGGCTTACGGCCAGAATTTGGTTCTGCATTTTCGGAAATATTTTTAGCACTTTTGCGCACTTCGGGTTGATATTTTTCAAAAACGGTTGTAGTACTCCCCCCATGACCCTCAATAATATCCGTACGGGAAAACTGAAATTCTTGCAAATCACTTCGCGTTGATTTTCTAAATCCTTCCCGCCGATAAGGGGGTTGTTGGTTGTTCCTGTCTCCACTAGAATCATATCCGAAAGTTTCCCAGGGCTTACCGCAACTACCGAAATCGTCTTCCCCTATAAGAATGTATTCCTTAACATTGTTGTTTTTCCGAAAGTCCTCCGTCCAATCTTCACCCCTCGGAAGCCATGAACATAATACTATCGTAGGATTATATTTTTCAAGAGCATCCTTGTAATCCATTTTCTCTACCGGGGTCTCTTTGGGAAATGCCGGATTAATTTCTAACTTTCCGGAATCGGTAGCAATAATTTTTACTTTTCCTTTGAATTTTTCCTCTATCTTTTTTTGTAAAAAATGCGTTAATTTACCAGCACCAGCCCCCACCTCTAAAATGGTTAACAGATTGCCTTCTGCATACCCATATTTTTTAACATCAGAACAAAGGGCATCTGCCAGTTTTTCAATATACTCCTGAGTGTAAATTTCAAAAAGAGGTTGTTTTTTATCCCTCACCGTTTTTATCCAAACATCGTACTCGGGAGTATATTTTTCGATTTGCAAGAAATAATTTTCCAATTCTTCATGGGTTGGCAAATAACTAGGATCACTCAGTTTTTTCATCATTATTGATTGTTCGGTATCCTTTGGCTCTCTTGATTCTTTAACAAAAGGTTCTGGGTTGTATTCAACAACCGGATAATTTTTTTCAGTGCTCGGTTGTTCTGGATTTTCCATGGGTTTTTAAACTAAAATTATTTCCCTTTATTTAACGGTGGATACAATTGCGGATCAATTTTGCGATCAAAACATACGCGGCCCGCGCCATGGTCCCAATTTTGGGAAATTCCATCGTAGTATGGCGCCGGAACCGGCATTGGTTTTCCATTTCTATTCATGACAGCAGGACTTGGCAAGTTAAATGTTGCGCACAACTCAAACGACAATCCCGCAACATTCTTTACGGCATATCCATAGCCCTGTTTCGTTTCTGGGTCTTGCGGCACTACATATCCAGCAATAGAATCATTTAAATCGGTTAATGAATTCGGCAATTCGCCCTTCCTTTGCCAATAATTAACCACTTGCCCCTGGATATTTTGCAAATCATTAACTCGCTGCTGGTCAAATTGCAAAAGCCGGGCCTGCATGGGGCTGCCAATGATAAAAAATGCGCCTACCACCGAAATTAATATTACCAAACTCGTCGCTCCAGCCACATATTTTGCCAATGCTGATGGCATGGCTTTTCGAACATCGTCTAAGTAGTACCAAAAAATAACTCCGGCAACGAGCAACACTGAAAGCGCTTTCAGGATAAACCTGGCCTTTATTTCACCTCCCAAAAATGTATTAATAACAAAGACCAAATCCCCAATCATCACCAGAGCCGTAACAAACAGGGTAAGGTAAATAAGCCATTTCCTTATTTTCGAATCACGCACCTGGCTTTCTTTGCTATAAATTCTATTCAGAATCCATGAAGTCAAAATAAATAGCGGAAAAACAATAAATAAAGAAGCCACGGCAAAGCGAATAGATCCATTGGCCCCGTAATTGTAATTTAGCGCATCCGGAAAAAAATAATTAATATATTGCCAACAGAGGGTAATAAAACTAATGGCCACCCAATACAGGGTTACCATGGCAAACAAATGCAAAAACACATCACGAGGCAAATTACGTTTTACTATTGGCGCTTGAAAATTGTTTTCCATCATTTTACTTCGTAAAATTCGCAGATAATCGCGGATTTCGCCTGCGGGCGGAACGCGGATTCTCGCGGATACGAATCATTTTTACTTCGTAAAAATACACTGATCCACGCGGATGATACGCGAATTCACGCGGAAACGTATCCGCGATAATCTGCGCTATATCTGCGTTAATCTGCGAATTTTAAACGAAGTTTAAAATTGAGTTACTTTTGAATTTATTCTACCACATATTAAAAACAATCCAAGACATAAAAAAGTAACCCCTCACGCCCTACCGTCATTGCGAGGGCCAGCAAGCCCGAAGCAATCTAGTTTGAGAAACGAGATTGCCGCGTCGCTTTGCAAGCAAAGCTCCTCGCAATGACGGTGGCGATGACGGTGAAATGTGAGGGGTTACATAAAAAACGGGTTGCCTTTGATAGCAACCCTTAATGTCGGCATCCTAAACAGGGAATTATGTTTCTTCTTCAACATCGTCGCCGTGGTCGGCTTTGAACGATTCGTGCTCAGTGGAATGCTCGACGCGCTTGGCCCAGGACAATACCACCAAACCGGCGACCACGATGGGCACGGGAAACGCCAACCACCAAGACATCTGGCCGCCGCCCACACTGAGAATGACCAGAAACATTACCACTCCGACAGCCAGCAGTATGACCGATATTCTTTTAAGACCTTCCGCAGTCATTCGCTTTTCTTTCATGATCAAACCCCTTTGCCTTAAAAAGTGTTGGGCTTTCCTTGCTTCTTTATTACTAAAGAAGCAAGGGTATGTCAATGATGTCCACTGTAACCCATCACACCTTCGTCATTGCGAGGGCCAGCAAGCCCGAAGTCCGATGTGATCGAGGATCCTCGATTGCATTACAATCGGAACAATCTAACGGTGCGCGGAGATTGCTTCGGCCATTTAATAGACCTGTCCCTAAATAATTATTCTACTGCAAATTGAACCTTTCGGCCGGAAATTCCCAAAATCTTCGCGGCTTGCACCCTGTGCAAACCTTGTCGATTTTTGAAATTTCCAGCTCGAAATCTTCAATTTTCGTCGCGAATATTATTTAGGGACAGGTCTAATACTTTTGCAGAAAAATGCACGATCGTGCATTTTTCTGCAAAAGTATTAAATGGCCTCGCAATGACGAAAGAAAAACTGTTATTTGCCGGGCTCTTTTCTTTTTTTGGATTATAAAAAATGGGTTACCTTGTTAGATAACCCTAGGCGCTTGCGTTTCGAATACTGCCATTACGGCAGTCGGAAGAAGGGGTTGAACCTTCTTTTCTGCTTTTTTTCTTCTTGTTTGGCACAGTTTTCTTTAAACTGTTTCATCGCCCTTTGGGCAAGTTTCACCCGCCCCATAAAGACGATCCCAACCAGAACGAATGCCCCAGGAAGCATCAGCCACCAGGACAAACCCGAACGAAGGACGACGACAAAGAAAACCAAGGCGAATGTCAGGATGACCCCCGCCACTCTTTCCATGTCCTCTAAATAACTCATACGCAAACCCCTTAAGACATGGTTTAACCCCACCCTTCGCACCGCGCAAAAAGTAGTTTAAACCTGTTTAATTATACTCTTTTTATTTAAATTTGTCAAACCTCGGAGGTGCTGTTCGGAAACGCCCTCTTTCGTCATTGCGAGGAGCCAGCAGGCGACGTGGCAATCTATGGTATGAGTGTATCCACCCTGGATTACCAACCACCTACAATTCGCTCATGGCTAAAGGCCAAGGTATTTTATTTATTTTAGGCTCGCAATGACGACGAAAAAGAATGTTTCAAAACAGCGCCAAAAATTTGAGTGGTGGACCTGGGCGGAATCGGACCGCCGCTTTACCCATGCGAAGGGTACGTAATGCCACTTTACTACAGGCCCAAACCCCGCGCGCTGCGGCGCGCGGGGAATTTTTAATTTATAATTTTTAATTTCTAAATAATTTCCGAATTTTCTAATTTTCAACTTGTCAGGCCGGAGCGAATCGAACGCTCGCTATACCCTCCCCGAGGGTACGGACTACCACTATCCGACGGCCTGTTAAACATTCGGGGATATGGGGGTCGAACCCATCGTCTCACCGTCCCGAACGGTGCGTGTTGCCGCTACACTAATCCCCGCTAATTTTTCCGCGTTTTTTCCGCGTAAAATTCCGCGTATTTCCGCGGCGCTATTTTACCCAATATTTATCCTTTATCTTTTTATCCTCTTCTGCTTGCACCTCAAACTTATCTTCTTTTGCCCCTTCGGCCATCATTTTTAATTTCTTATCCTCCAGTGCTCCTAATTTTTTAATTTCAGTCGACAAAAATTCCCTAGTATTTTTTTTGGGGTCATCTAGGACATGTCCTAGCAACACATCCAGGATTTGTCCTACCCTGGGTCCAGGATCAATGCCCAAAATCTCCATCACATCTTTGCCGTCAACTTTTAACATGCCAACGGAAATGGGGTCTTTGGAGACCTTGTCAATAATATACTTTAAGTGGCGCAGTTTGTAGGGCTCGGCCTTGGGAACGCCACTGCCGATTCTATCAGCTTCCCGTACCTGTAATAATTCTGCCATATTTTCAGGGCCGACATTTCTTACCAGGCGCCGCACCGATGATTCGGTTACTTCGTCAACATTATAGTAAAACATGTGCCATTTTACCAGTTTGGTAATTTTTTCTACGTCTTTACTGGAAAATGCCAAGCGGCGCAGAATTTGAAAAGCCATTTTGGCACCCACCACTTCGTGATTATAAAACGTGGAATTAATACCATTGCCTACTTTTACTTTTGGCTTTCCAATATCATGCAACAGGGCGGCAATTCTTACATGCACATTAAACTTCTTTTTTGCGGTGTATTCCAGCGCTTTTAGGGCATGATGGTAGCAATCATAAATGTGGTGCTTGTTTTGCCCTACTCCGTAATTTTCTTCCAATTCAGGGAGAATGTATTTTAATAAATGCAATTGGCGCAGCAGTTCAATGCCTTCGGCCGCACGGTCGGCCATGATAATTTTTACTAATTCATCGCGAATCCGTTCTTTTGAAACCGCTTCCAGCCACACACTATTTTTTTTAATCGCCTCTGCGGTTTTTTCTTCTATGGTAAAATCTAATGTCGCGGCAAACCGCACCGCCCGCAGCATTCTTAGAGCATCTTCTCCGAACCGCTCATCGGGATTCCCCACGGTTTTAATAATTTTTTTCTTTAAATCATCCTGTCCGCCAAATAAGTCAATGATTTTTTTCTTGTCATTCATAGCAATCGCATTTACGGTAAAGTCACGACGAGACAAATCTTCTTCTAGCGTTTTAGCATATCTTACATCATCCGGATGTCTTTTGTCGGAGTATTTTGCCTCTAATCGATAGGTGGTTACTTCTATTTCGGGAATTTTTTTACTTTCTATTCGCACCGTCACCGTCAAAAAATTATTTTCATAAAAACTATCGGGAAACACCCTTTGAATTTCTTCCGGCTTGGCATTGGTGGTAACATCCCAATCCCTTGGCCCGCCGTAGCCTTGCGCGAAGGCGGCTTCATTTTGCGAGGCAAGCAAAAAATCGCGCACGCATCCGCCGACAATGTAGGCCTCGTATCCTTTCTGCTTCAACTGGCTAATAATAGTTTTGACTTCTTTGGGAATAACCATGCGTAAATTTTCAATTTTCAATTATCAATTTTCAATTACGACGGTGTCGGTTGATAATTGATACTTGATAATTGATAATTCAGTTTATCTTAAAGTTTGCCTTTTTTCAATTTTTAGTGTAAAATGTAGTTAAGTTCACCTTGAATAATTCTAAAAAATTATAAAGGGCTCTCGTGGTGAAATGGATATCACGACAGGCTTCGAACCTGTTGTTGGGGGTTCGAATCCCTCCGAGAGCACACGAAATTTTTTTTCGTCATTGCGAGAAGCCCTCAGGCGACGAAGCAATCTCGTCAAAATAATAGATTGCCACGGCGGCGTGCCCGCGGGCACGCCGCCTCGCAATGACGAGAAAGAAATCTTATCACTATGAAAAAAATAATCTGGGTATTTTTTTTATCGTTTGCTTGTTTGTTTTTCATTTCCGGCATAGTAAAAGCGAATGGTGATGGCGTTGTAGGATTTGGGCCACCGGAGGCCCCGCCCCTGTGCATAGACCCTTCACTGGGTGGAAATATGCCAGCAGTAAAGGAGGATGTACCTAATTTTATTAGTAGCGGTGCCAATAAGGGCCTGGTACCTTGCGGGCAAACATGTATTATACAAGTAAAAAATAAAGAAGGAGTACCCCGGCAAATAGGCGTTACATGCGGGAAGTGCCTCAAGACAACACTGGGTCCTAATGGAACGTTTGAATATGGGGAAAAGAACTGCGCCTTAAATGACACCCCCGCCAGCATCCTTGCCTGCCCGTGCCAATTAGGCCACTTTTTTGTCATGGGGGTGCGGATTTACACGTTTATTATTAAATACGTTGCCTTTCCGCTGGTCGGATTATTTGTGGTGCTGGGCGGGGTGTTGATACTCTTGTCCGGAATGAACCAGGGCTGGTACAATACCGGTAAAAACATGCTCATTGGGACCGCCATTGCCCTTGGAATTATCCTTGGCTCTTGGCTTATCGTTGATATTGTGCTAAGAGCAATAGGGTACCCGCTGTCGTGGTGGATATTCTAGGAAACCTTGTAGTTCGGCTCTTTTGTGTGCTATACTGGAGGTATGAAAAACTATAACGATCTTAAATTAGAGGCCATAAAACTTAGAAAAAGTGGGAGAAGTTATGGAGAAATAAAAAAGAAACTAAATGTCTCAAAAAGCACATTAAGCTATTGGTTAAGAGATGTACCCTTAAAAGAAGAGTATAAAAAGAAATTTTATACAAACAGAGTTTTAAATTTGGCAAGGGGTGCTCAAAGCCAAAAAGAAAGAAGGTTACGTGAGATTGCAAAAATAATCAAAGGAGCGAAAAAAGAGGTGAAAAAGTCCATTTCATTAGAAAGCTACCGTTTGTTTGGAGCAGCACTTTATTGGGCCGAAGGGAATAAAAAAAGTGGTTTAGGAATTACTAATTCCGATCCTTACCTCATTTTATTTATGGTAAAATGGTTTGAAAAAATCTTTGATGTAACGCCGAGCAGTTTAAAAATTCGTCTCAACATTTATCCCCAGCAAAATGAATCTGAAATTAGGCGATTTTGGTCCCAATTAACTGGTATACCCATAGAAAGGTTTGGTAAAACTTTTGTTAAACCCTTAAGCAATAACTACAAAAAGAATAACCTTTACTATGGAACAATACAAATCAGGGTTCCTCGAGGGACCGACATGCGCCATAGACTTTTTGGTTGGGTTAAGGCAGTATTACAAGACATATCCGCAAAAACAGAATTAACGCAACAAGAATGGAAGAAACTTACCGAAGTATCCAGAGCAGTAAATCTTCCCAAGTAACATTGCCCCGCTAGCTTAATTGGCGAAGCAGACCCCTCTTAAGGGTAAGATTACTGGTTCGAGTCCAGTGCGGGGCACTAATTATAGACAAAAAATTAAAAATAGAGTATAAATAGGTCATCGTATTAATCTAACAGCCGGAAGCTGTTTTTAAATAGAAATGTTAAAAAAAGAAACCAAGTCAAAGTTAATCAAAGAACACGGCATCCACGAAAAAGATACCGGCTCTTCGGATGTGCAAATTGCCCTGCTTTCAGAAGAAATTGACGCATTGGTGTTGCACTTAAAAGAACACCCCAAAGACCTGCACTCAAAACGAGGCCTTATTCGCATGGTGGTAAAACGCAAAAAATTGCTCGGCTATCTGAAAACGGAGGACGAAAAGCGGTACAATGCGGTTATTAAGAAGATAGGGTTAAAGAAATAATTAATGCGATGCCAATATGCGAATGCATACTAATTATACTAATACGGAACGTTCACGCGTCACCATTAGTATGATTAGTATGAATTAGTATATTAGAATCGCATTCAGCGAAGCGTGCAAAAGCCCAAAGAACAACGAGTGGAAGTATTAATCGACGTGCAGAATCTGTATTATTCGGCCAGGAATTTGTACGGCAAAAAAGTCAATTTCGGAGAAGTGTTAAAAGAAGGGGTGGCAGGCAGAAAGTTCATCCGCTCCTTTGCCTACGTGGTACGCACCAAAACTGGCGAAGAAAAGCCATTTTTTGATGCATTGACCAAATTAGGCATTGAAACCCGGGTACGCGATTTGCAGGAATTTTACGGCGGCGCCAAGAAAGCCGATTGGGATGTGGGCATTGTCATTGACGCCATAAGAACCGCGGCAAGCTTAGACGTAATTGTGCTGGCATCGGGCGATGGCGACTTTATTCCCCTGGTGGAATATTTAAAAAACCAGGGCAAACGAGTTGAAATCCTGTCATTTGGCAAAACCACTTCTTTAAAATTAAAAGAAATCGCCGACGAATTTATTGACTTGGACCTAGATGAGAAATTTTTGTTAAAAAAGTAATAAGCGATCCTAATGTACGAATCAGCATCCGAATGTTCCGAATAGTATCCGAATGGCGCGCTACGAATGCGCACATCCGAATATTCGGATTATTCGGATGAATATTCGGATCATTCGGATCGCTAAAATAAACAATGATTAAAGAAAAATTCGAGCTTCCGATAGGCAATAAAACACTTAAAATTGAAATCACCGATTGGGCATTGCAGGCATCTGGGTCTTGCCTGGTAAGCTATGGAGATACCGTAGTAATGGCCAATGCTACGATGTCCCAAAAAAATGTGGATGGGTTTGATTTCTTTCCTTTAACGATTGACTATGAAGAAAAGTTTTACGCCGCAGGCAAGATTTTGGGTTCTCGCTTTTTAAAACGGGAGTCGCGACCATCCGACGAAGCCATTTTGACCAGCCGCATGATTGACCGCGCGGTTCGCCCTTTGTTTCCCCGGGACTTCAAAAAAGAAGTGCAGATTATTACTACCTGCCTTTCATTTGACGGGGAAAACGATCCGGATATTATCAGTATGATCGCTTCTTCTTTTGCGCTGGCAATATCCGATATTCCCTGGAACGGACCGCTGGGCGCCATTAAAGTGGGAAAGGTAAACGGAGAATTTGCCTTAAATCCAACCTATAAACAAAAAGAAGAAAGCCAATTTGAATTAACCCTATCGGCTATAAACCACGACGGCCAGATGTTAATCAACATGATAGAAATGGGCGCCAAAGAAGTGACCGAAGACCAGGTCATGGAGGCCACTAAATTTGCAGAAAAAACTCTTCTTGATATTATTGATTTCCAAAAAAATATCGTCAAAAAAATTGGCGCTAAAAAAGCCGAGTTTAATCCGGCGGTTGAATTGGATATTTACAAAGATATAAAAGAATTTTTACAAGATAGATTAGACGATGCTATTACCAATGCCGCCCCCAACGAAAAAAATCTTGGAGCCACGGAGTTAATCAAAGAAGAGCTTACTAAGTTCATTATACAAAAATACCCTGATGAAGATAAAGAAAAGCAAGTGCTTCCGTTTTTTGAAAAAGAAATGGAACGGATTATTATTCGCAATATCCTGGAAAAAAATCAGCGGCCGGATGGGCGTCGATCAGACGAAATTAGGCCCCTGGGCTGTGAAATTGCGGTATTGCCAAGAACCCATGGCAGCGGAGTATTTCACCGAGGGATGACCAAGGTGTTGGCCATACTTACTTTAGGGGGACCGGGCGACCAGCAATTGCTCGATGGCATGGAAATCATCGGTAAAAAACGCTTCATGCACCACTATAATTTTCCTCCGTTTTCCACGGGAGAGACAGCGCCCATGCGCGGCCCGAAGCGCCGGGAAATCGGCCACGGACACTTAGCCGAAAAAGCGCTATTACCCTTAATTCCCAATCCCGAAGAATTTCCTTACACTATTAGAATCGTTTCGGAGGCCCTATCAAGCAACGGATCCACATCTATGGCATCGGTGTGCGCGGCAACATTGGCATTAATGGACGCGGGCGTGCCCATTAAAAGTCCGGCTGCTGGAATTTCCATTGGACTGGCCAAAAATGAAGAGACGGGCCAATACAAGGTACTTACCGACATCCAGGGTCCGGAAGACCATTTTGGTGATATGGACTTTAAGGTAGCCGGAACCAAAAACGGAATTACCGCCATCCAGATGGATATTAAAATCAACGGCATTGATACAACCATTATGGAAGAGGCCTTGGCAAAAGCAAAAGATGCGCGATTGAAAATTCTTGATATAATAAGTAAAGAGATTGCCGAGCCCCGTAAGAACCTATCCCAGTACGCGCCAAAAATTATTTCGTTTATGATCAACCCCGCCAAAATCGGCGAGGTAGTAGGGCCTAAAGGAAGCGTGATTAATAAATTAATCGAAGAATTTGCGGTGACTATTGATATTGAGGACTCGGGCCTGGTGTTTATCACCGGACAAGACCAGGTACTAGCCGATGCCTGCGCAGAGCGAATTAAAGGCATGGTAAAAGAAGTTGAAGTTGGCGAAACCTACCAGGGCACCGTGAGAAAAATCATGGAATTTGGGGCCTTTGTGGATATCTTGCCGGGCCAATCGGGCTTGGTGCATATTTCAAAGTTTGTGCCCGAAAAAATTGCCAGCGTCAAAGACGTGGTAAAAGAAGGAGAAATTATTCCGGTAAAAGTAGTTGGCATTGACGATCTTGGCAGAATTAACCTTTCGGCAATTGACGCAGGGTTTAAAGTCAAGAAATAATGCCGCGGAAAAACGCGGAAATTAACGCGGAATAATGCGGAACCGTTTCCGCGTAAGATTCTGCGTAATTCCGCGAAGTAACATGGCTATCAGCAACCAAGAACCACAACTAAAGGAATTCCTGCAGCACGTCGATATTCGGACTATGAAAAAAGACCTGGCGCGCCTACGTGAACTTGATGCCCTGCAAGAGCGGAAAAAAATAGGGGAAATTAAGACCTCGGCAAATCAACCATCCAAGCAAGATGCGCCGTTTCCTGCGCCAAAACCACCGGCAGAAAACGGTAAACCGGTGGCTACCATAATGCCAAGCACCGCCATAGCTGGCAAGCTCCCCGATGGACCCACACCCCCAAAGGAAAACACGCAAATCCCGCGCCCAATCGTACGCGAAAAAGAATTACCCAAAAAAGACCTACCATCCAATGGGCCAAGCCAAGAAAAAGAATTACTCGGGAAAGAATACCGCCCCATGGCCTGGCGCCAGGAACTTGCCAGCGAAGAAGAAAAGCAGCAAATATTTTTATACAAATCCCAGCGTTCGGATTTAGCAAAACAATGGGAGAATATTAATAAAGAAGAAAAACCCCCTTTGGCTTCAGAGAAAAACGGGCTATTGAACCAAAAAAGGGGATGGCAAAAAAAACTTGATGTGCTCCAAAAAGAAGGTGCTGCTCATCAAGATAGCAAACCAGGAAACAGGGAGGATGAGGAAAAAAGAACATGGTCTTATGAACAGGAAATACAACAATTGGATGAAAAAATAAAAGCTATTGACCAGGAGTATGCCGCGGTCCTATCCCGGGAAAGTATCATCCAAACAGAAATTAAAAAAATTGATGAGATACTAGAAAGAATGTACATGGGCATTAGCGCAAGGGAGGCAAGCGGACAGGGGCTGAAAATAAAACTGCCATCGCCGCCTCCCGCGCAAAAAGCCCCTATTAACTTTCGACGACTTCCGACGCCGCCAACAAAAATAACCGTACAAGACAACTCAGAAGAAACGGGATACCTAAAAGATGTCTCGCCGACCGCAAGGGAAAAGTTGGCTTCGTTGGGCCAAGAAGAACATAAAAAACGGCTGAAATTCATGGAAGAGGTGGAAAAATGGGCAGCGGCTGAAAAAAAATAATAGATAGAACGAAATCCTAAATACTAAACTCTAAATCCTAAACCGTTTTAGAATTTAGAGATTAGAGTTTAGAGTTTCTTTTGCGAAGCAAAAAGATATGGAAAAAAAGGTATTATCACAATTAGAAGAAAAGTTACGGCAAGAAAAGTCAACTCTGGAACAGGAGTTGGAAAGTTTTGCTACCAAAGACAAAAACGTTAAAGATAACTGGGATGTAAAGCACGCCAGCGCCGAAGATACCGATATGGAGGAAAAGGCCGACGAAATGGAAGAATATGATAATTTACTATCCCTAGAGCATAGCTTGGAATTAAAACTTAAAGAGGTTAACGAAGCCCTGGAAAAAATAAAACATGGCGGGTATGGAACCTGCGAAAAATGCGGCAAAGAAATTGAACTGGAACGCCTCGAGGCCTACCCGGAAGCGAAGCTGTGCATTGGGTGCAATGAAAATAAATAAAAGAATCATCAATCAATCCTTAAATTATAAAATTATCAATTTACGTTGACGTCGTCGTTATTGAAAATTCGTTCAATTGATAATTAGACCTGTTGCGTATTAAGGATTGTTGCGAAAATTGAAGATTTTGAGTCGGAAATTATCAAAATCGACAAGGATTGCCTAGAGGGCAAGCCGCAAAGATTCTAGCGAATTTCTGCCGCAAAATCTTCAATTTTCGTACGAATCCTTATTTAGGGACAGGTCTAATTTTGGGAAAAGAGGACTATACATATCTTCTTGAATGTCTATATGCAACTCATTTTTGTTAGTTTTATTACAAAATTCTATGGGAGCATTTTCAATAATAGCCAAGGGTTGTTGCTCATTTCCCTCGCCCATTACCAACACCGCTCCTGTAGCAAGACAATCGGCCACATCGGTGCGAGAAAATTTAAACTTTCTTCCAAAAATGTCAGGCGTTCCAATATAATCTCTAATCCCGCGAAAACCTGCATATCCTAATGCTACACCAATTACTCCAGAGCGAAGAGGCATCGTATGACTGTCCGTAATCAAAACACCCAGTTTTTTAATGTTAAATTTTTTCTGTAATTTTTTACGCAGAAGATGAGCTGCTTTAAAACTATCTTTTGGTAGGAGTATAAGTTTGCCATTTGCATTTGATTCATCAATACCGGCAAAAGCCATCATTATCCCATCTTTAATGGTAAGCCAAACGTATTTTGTAAGCATTGCCAACTCGCTTTCTTTACGTATTAGCAATTCTTTAGTTTTATTATCCTTAATAATAGCAGTTCTTTTTTCTGACAAAGCGACTATTTTTGAAGTAACGACCACCACCGATTTTTCTGGCAGTTTTTTAAAATATTCAACAACGAAAGAAAAGAGATTTTCTCCCTCTTCAAAAACGCGGGTTTTAACTGGTTTTATTATCATTTTATTGTACAGCCATTTTACACAGGATACATAATTTTTACAACTTTTAGTCTTAGGCCCCTTTCATAAATAACTTCCTTACCTTACGCCCGCCGCATCTTGGGATAGCGCCACTCGTCAATCACAAATCTCTCGCGCTACTAAAGTAGCGCTCAAGATTTGTTTAATCCTCGCGGCACTCTCCCAAGCGCATCGGACCTAATTTTAAGGAAGTTATTTATGAAAGGGGCCTTATCTTTTGCAAAAAAAAGAGCCCAATGGTTTCCCGTGGGGCTTTTGTTATTCATTACCGAGTAATTGAGTTTCGCACTAGCCATTCAATATCATCAGAGGTCTCTATTTCTTCTTCTGCGGGTAGTAAAAGAGTGATGGTTTCCAGATTGTCAGGAATTATCCTACGAATCATGCAAATCAGACGCTGCTTCACTAAAGAATCAAATGAAATTTCTTCAACACCTGCGTGGTTAGTTGCATGAATCATGGTATTTTTTCCGGTGGCTAAACCGACATGACCCACTCCAATATAATTTACATCAGTAGTGAAAATAATGTCGCCTTCAGTAGACTTATCAAAGTCAACTGTGTCGCCAAAATTAACTCTTTCGCCTAAATCCTGCCAAAGAAAAAGATTTCTTGGCAACCAGATTCCACAAATACCATAAAGCCATTTAATAAAACTTGAACAGTCAACCATTAAAGGTGCTTCACTCATGCGCGCACCTTTTCTGTATCTTGAATTACCAATTAGCTGACGGGCACTTTTTATGATATCTGTATTTTTGATTTCAAATCCTTTTTTAATGAGTACTTTAAGTATGTTGTTTCTAGAAACATCCAGATTAGCTATCGCAAGCGTGAAAGCGCAACGATTATCAACCTTTTGATAAATCATCGGATAACCCCTTCCTTTTTTAAAGAACAAATAGACTTGTCCCTAAATAACTTTACTAGCGAAAATTTCAGATTTCAAGTCAGAAATTTGATAACATGGTGAGACTTGCCTAGAGGGCCCGTCGAAACAGGTTAGCGAATTTCTGGCCGAAATGTGGAATTTGCAGCAGAAAAGTTATTTAGGGACAGGTCTAATGATGAAAAGCCGTCAATTACATACTACATAAAGTTTTAAAATTATCAAACAAATTAGATGATTAGACCTGTTGCGTATTAAGCTTCTACTACAATTTTGTAATTTTTGCTGCAAATTTGCTATAATTTTTCGGCGGGCCTATGGGCAAGCCGAAAAATTCTATCAAATTTTCGCTAAAAATTACTTCATTTCGCTACAAAGCTTAATACGCAACAGGTCTATTTAATTCGAGAATGGACTCGGCAACCCCTCGCACTCCATCGTCATTGCGAGGCAGCAGCCGAAGCAATCTCCATGCAAAATGACGAGATTGCCGCGTCGCCCTTCGCTGTCCAGACGCGAGGCGCAATTTGTCGCAACAAATTCGCCCCGTCTCTGGCTCAGGACTCCTGAGTCGGGATTTTCCCGCCTTTCGGGCGGGAGAAATCTCGCGACTTTACGCAATAACGGTGGTGAATAGGGAAGGCGTGAGGGGTTACCGAGAATGAACTTGTGGAAAAATAAAAATTAATGTATTGTATTGGTAGTCAAAGATATGTTCTTTGACAATCAAACATATGGAACAAACATGTTTGTTCCATAAGGAGATCGTCATGAAGAAGAAAACAGTAAAACCTCTACTTGGGCAAGTCCTGCAGAAAATTGCTTCCAAAATCGGGGCAACCGTAATTATTGAACCCACATGGAAGATTGTCGGCCAGATTATCTATAGAAGCGGACAGAAACGATATTTTAGATATTCAGGCCTCGATTTAAATCCTCTGGGTGCCTCGGAAGTCGCTAAAGACAAGGACTATGCCAACTTCTTTATGAAGAAGATGGGATATCCAATTATACCTGGAAGTAAAACATTTTACTCAAATGAGTGGGCAAAAGCAATTGGAGCACCTGGTCGCAATATTGATTCTGCGTATCGCTGGGCAAAAAAGCTAGGGTTTCCGGTAATTATCAAGCCAAATAGTGGTAGTCAGGGTGCTGGCGTGGCCTTAGTCAATACAAAGTATGAGTTTTATCGAGCTATGCGATCCGCATTTAAACGAGATCGAGTTGTACTCGTCCAGCAACAAGTAAGGGGGAAAGATTACCGATTAGTAGTCCTTGATGATAGGGTAATATCAGCCTACGAGCGCATACCGCTTAATGTAGTTGGAAACAACATCCTAACCGTTAAGCAGCTCTTGAAAGAAAAACAACGCCATTTTATCGCTTCGAGTCGCGACACAACCATAAAATTAGATGATCCGAGAATTGCAAGAAAACTCAAGCGCCAAGGATTAAATCTACAATCGATTCCAGCTTGGGGCGAGCGTGTGTATCTTTTGGATAATGCTAACCTGTCCACAGGAGGAGATGCTGTGGACGTTACAAGCACGGCCCATCCGGAGTTTAAAAAAATTTCCGTTCAGTTAACTAAAGATATGGGATTACGCCTTTGTGGCGTTGATCTGATGATTTCTGGCGATATTACCCAAAAACCAGACACGTATTGGATATTAGAAATTAATTCTGCTCCAGGATTGGATCATTATGCCCAAACAGGACGAATCCAAGAAAAAATTGTTGAGGATTTGTACCTCAAAGTTCTTAAAAGTATGGAAAAGTAACTATGGACATCACATCCAGAAACCGCACTTAAGTTGCCGACGGTTTGGCAATATTGGGCGGCTTGGAGCAAAAAATATGCGAGGTGTAGCCGAAGCTACGGCGAACATATTTTTTGTGAAAACTGCCCAAGATTGGCAAATCCGGCAAGAGTTGGAGTGCGGTTTCTGGATGTGATGTCCATACCTCAAAGTTCTTAAAAGTATGGAAAAGTAACTATGGACATCACATCCAGAAACCGCACTTAAGTTGCCGACGGTTTGGCAATATTGGGCGGCTTGGAGCAAAAAATATGCGAGGTGTAGCCGAAGCTACGGCGAACATATTTTTTGTGAAAACTGCCCAAGATTGGCAAATCCGGCAAGAGTTGGAGTGCGGTTTCTGGATGTGATGTCCATAACATAACGCCAAGATATTTTTATTTTGGCGTTTTTTATATCATTTAGCCGAGTGAATGACACTCATTTTCTTTTATGGTAACATGAGGCAACTCATAAAATCATGCCAAGCAAAGTATTTTCGGCCGCCATTGTGGGGCTAGACGCGCAATTAGTGGAAGTGGAAATAGATGTATCGCACGGCCTGCGGTCTTTTACGATTGTTGGGTTGGGGGATCGGGCAATAGAAGAATCAAAGGAACGGATTGAATCGGCCATTGCCAGTTCAAAACTCCTGTCGCCACGCCAACGGACCTTTAGGATTTTAGTGAATTTAGCCCCGGCCGATGTAAAAAAAGAGGGCTCGCTGTATGATCTGCCAATTGCCTTGGCTTTTTTAATTGCATCAAAACAGACGAGCTTCAACCCTGACCACAAATTATTTTTGGGAGAATTATCCTTAGATGGAAAACTGCGACCTATTAAAGGGGCGCTATCGTTTGCTCTTTTAGCCCATAAAATTGGTGTTAAAGAATTGATCTTACCCAAACAAAATGCAAATGAGGCGGCATTAATAAAAGAGGTAAAAGTTATCGGGGTTGAATCATTGGCCGAAGCCTTAGGATACCTAGAAAACAGAATAAAAATTGAACCACAGGATAGCGTTCTGCCAACTACTCGCTACCCACTACCAACTAGCGTAGATATCAGCTGGGTAAAAGGACAAGAATATGCCAAACGGGCCCTGGAAATTACAGCCGCCGGAGCACATAACTTATTTTTTTCAGGGCCTCCGGGCGGAGGCAAAAGCTTGCTGGCCAAGGCCCTGCCTTCTATTTTGCCAACGCTGGATTTTCAAGAAGCATTAGAGGTTACTAAAATTTACAGTGTTGCGGGCTTATTAAAAGAACATGAGACCATGGTGGCTTCCCGCCCGTTTCGGGCACCCCACCACATTGCTTCCGAGGCATCGCTCATGGGCGGAGGAACACCGCTAAGGCCCGGGGAAATTACCCTGGCTCACCGAGGCGTACTGTTTCTAGATGAATTTCCCGAATTTCACCGCGATGTATTAGAATCCTTGCGCCAACCTATTGAAGAAGGAAGCATTACCATCAGCCGCGCAAAACATACTGTCACCTTCCCTAGCCGCTTCATGTTAGTGGGAGCTTCAAACCCCTGTCCATGCGGATTTTACGGCAGCCCTGAAAAAACGTGCATTTGCTCGTCATCGCAAATTTCTATGTACAAAAGAAAGCTGTCGGGGCCTTTAATGGACCGTATTGATATTTTTATTGAGGTACCGGCCGTAAAATATGAAAAATTAGCCGATACTTCCACCCAAAACCAAAGCCAGGTGATAAAAGAAAAAATAGAAAAAGCCAGGGTCATTCAAAAAGAACGCTTTGCACAAGATAACATTCTGGTAAATTCTGAAATGCAGCTTCCCCACATTAAAAAATATTGCCAGCACGATGCCGCTTCCCAGCAATTGTTAAAAAAATATGTGGACTCTGGAAAATTATCGGCGCGGGGGTATCATAGAATTTTAAAAGTGGCCCGCACCATTGCCGATTTGGCCGGCGCGGCTAACATCCACCACGACCACATTGCGGAAGCACTTATGTACCGTTTAAAGGACTAATTCAAAAGTCAAAATTCAAAATGCAAAACTACAATTCAAAATTTAAAATTAACCTGAAAGATAGATGCTATCAATTTAGCTTGGACACTATTAATTTTATCAACACTCTTCCCAATAAACGTGCTGCTTGGATTATTGCAGATCAATTACTCCGCTCCGCTATGTCAATTGGAGCAAATTTAATAGAAGGAAGTGCGGCTAGTTCTATGGACATCACATCCAGAAACCGCACTAAACTCGCCGACGGTTTGGCAATATTGGGCGGCTTGGAGCAAAAAATTTGTAAGGCCTAGCCGTAGCTACGCCGAACAAATTTTTTGTGAAAACTGCCCAAGATTGGCAAATCCGGCAAGAGTTGGAGTGCGGTTTCTGGATGTGATGTCCATAGATTAGAATTTAAAAAATTTCACGAAATTGCTTTAAAATCTTCGAATGAAACAAAATATTGGCTAGCATTATTGAGGGATTCAAATCTTGCGGATTCAACAAAGGTCAATGAACTATTAAAAGAAGTAATACAGATTGCCAATATGTTGGCAGCAGGAGTGATTAAATTAAAAGCCAAAAAATTTTGAATTTTTACTTGTATTTTTGACTTTTTAATTTTAAATTTTTAATTCACTAAAAAACAGCATATACTTGCCGTTTTTTTCTACTCACTACTCACTACCAACTACTCACTAATAATCACTTATACTGAATCTTTGCCCCCACCAGGTACCTTGCCAATGGGTTTTGGGCTCCTCGCACCTCAAAGTGAATGTGGCACCCGGTTGCCTTTCCGGTTCTTCCCATAAGCCCTATCCTGTCTCCTACCCCCACTTTATCTCCGGATTTTACAGAAAGGGTCTGTAAATGGCCGTAATAGGTAACCGTGCCATTAGAATGTAAAATGGTAGCGTAGTTTCCCATGCCAAAATTCCAAGCCCCATTGAAAACTGCTCGCTGCACCGTTCCGGCGGCTGCCGCGTAAATGGGTGTTCCGCATTTATTGGCCAAATCCACCCCATTGGAATAGTGAAGACGTTGGGAAATATACCCCTCGGAAGGGAAAATAAAGAAATTATCGGCCAGAGGAACGCTTATAGAACGGACTTCTTTAGGAGGCATAACGGCATCGCGCAACATTAAACGGTCTCCAATAAAAATATCTCCCTCGTTGACCAAATTATTATCAACAATAATATTATTGATAAAAACCGTTGTCTCTTGTGATTTTGACTTATACACCTTGGAAATTTGGCTTAAGGTGTCTCCGTTTTTTACGGTGTATATCAGGCCGGAAAAAGGCAGAATGGCAAGGGTTTGACCTACCTTCAGAGTGGCAGCCGCAGAAATATCATTGGCCCAGGCCACCGTGTTGGTTGAAATGCCAAACTGCCTTGCAACACCTTCTATGGTATCGCCAATTTGCACCGTATAATCCACAACCTCTTTTCTTTGCCCTTCCGCGCCGCCAAAAATGCTCCCCAGGGTTTGAGTAGTAAGGGTACTGGGGGTTGCCATGGCATAAATAGAATTATCTTGGATGATTTTTAAATCTGGTGTTTCAACCAGCGCGGCGCTGTGTGGGCTAAAAAAAACATCGTCCGATTGGACGTCACTGGCATTAATTAAAGAAGGGTCAAATATCGTAATATCGCCCGATGATTGGTAATTGAGTTCGGCCAAACTGTCTGAAGAAAAAAATAGCAACCCAAAAAGCACCACCGACATCAATCCAAAGTAAAAAAAGGGATTTTTGGAAATCCCCCTCGAGTTGTTTTTCTTGGTTTTCTTGACAGAAAATGTATACAAGGTTATGGGTTAAAGATAGCATTTTTGGGGAATCAAGTCAAGTAGTTATCCACAGGCACTTTATTGTGTTATTATAAACACAATAAAATAAATTCTAAATCCTAAACTCTAAATTCTAAATAAATTAGAATGAATAAAATACTAAACTCCAAACACTACGATCTCGAAGAAAGAACTTTTGAATTTGCAAAACAGTGCAGAAAACTTATAAAAGAAGTGCCGAAAACAGTGGGTAATTTTGAAGACGGGAAGCAATTAATCAGATCATCCGGCTCTATTCACGCTAATTATATTGAAGCCAATGAATCTTTGAGTCAAAAAGATTATTATTATCGAGTAAAAGTTTGTCGAAAAGAAACCAAAGAAAGCCGATCGTGGTTAAAATTAATTGATATTGAAAATAATCCCACTCTTTCCAATGAAAGAGCTAATTTAATTAAAGAAACAAATGAATTAATGAAAATTTTTGGCGCGATCATAGAAAAAGAGAAAAATCGATAGTTTTTTTAGAATTTAGAGTTTAGGATTTAGAGTTTAGAGTTTAGAGTTTAGAATTTAGAATTTAGGATTTAGAATTTAGAGTTTAGAATTTAGGATTTAGAATTTAAATTTTAGCAATATGAATTTGTTTAATCAAAAAACGATTAAAGAATTACTATCAAAACATAATACTAAGCCCAATAAAGTCATGGGGCAGAATTTTTTGGTAAATGCATCGGTTCTTAATAAAATTACTGAAGCTGCTCTGGTAAATTCACAAGATATTATTGTGGAAATAGGGCCGGGTATTGGAACTCTGACCCGGGCACTGGCCGCAAAAGCTAAAAAAGTTATTGCGATTGAAAAAGACCCCCTAATGATAAAAATATTACAAGAAACTCTGCGCGATTTTGATAATGTTGAAATGATCCAAGGCGATGCTCTCGATTTTCCCGTCATTGCGAGTCCTGAGCCGCCGCGAAGGGCGACGAAGCAATCTATTGGGGCGCTTTCTGAGATTGCTTCGCCGCGGCCCCGCGGGGCCGCGGCTCGCAATGACGGACCATACAAAGTGGTTGCAAATCTACCCTACTATATTACCTCGCCCACCATAAGAATGTTTTTAGAATCTCAAAACCCACCAGAAACTATGGTACTCATGGTCCAAAAAGAAGTTGCCGAGCGCATATGCGCTAAACCACCTCGCATGAGCATTTTAGCAGTATCGGTACAATTTTATGCCATGGCCCATATTATTTCTTTGGTTCCCAAGGGTAATTTCTGGCCCGTCCCTGGTGTTGATTCAGCAATTATTAAAATAATACCGCGGAATTACGCGGAAATTAACCCTTCGGCTCCGCTCAGGGCGAGCGCAAAACAACGCGGAAACAAAAATAACAGGGATTTATTTTTCAAAATAGTAAAAGCAGGGTTTTTACACCCCCGCAAACAACTCCAAAACAACCTTTCTGAAGGTCTAAAAAGAAGTAAACCAGAAATCAGCGTCTGGCTCACAAAAAACAGCATCGACCCGCTTAGGCGCGCCGAAACCCTATCCATGGAAGAGTGGGCTGATTTAGTTAACAGTTTGCAGTAAATCTAAAAATTGAGCTTGGTAAATAGTGCCACATATCGTCATTGCGAGGAACGCGCACGCGACGTGGCAATCTCCACCACTAAAACGACGACGGAGATTGCCGCGGCTGGCCAGACGCGAGGCGTAATTTGTCGCAACAAATTCGCCCCGTCTCCGGCCTCGCAATGACGAACGGAGGTTAGGATTACGTTGCATACCCAGTGAATAGTTACACCACTTGCTATTGCCTTATTTTATGAATATCGTTATAATAAGAGCCAAAGGTGAGGATTAATCTAACCTTTAGCGCTTACATCATGGAAAAAGGATTCATTAGTGATATTTTGCGATCAACCAAAACGGTCTTTTCTTTCAAAGACCTGATATTGTTTTGGGGAAATATTGAAGCCGAAACTGCAAGAGCTCGTTTAAGTTATTATACAAGAAATGGCGGCTTATATCCTATTCGGAGAGGTCTTTATGCAAAAGATAAAAACTACGACAAACTTGAACTTGCTACAAAAATCTTTACGCCCTCGTATGTGAGCTTTGAAACGGTTTTATCAGAAGCCGGTGTTGTTTTTCAACACTATTCGCAAATTTTTGTAGCTTCATACCAAACCAAAGATATTACCTGCGATAGTCAAATATATTCATTTAAAAGATTGAAAGAAAATATCCTTACCAATAATGCTGGTATCGAAAACAGGGGAAACTATTCTGCGGCTTCCAAAGAACGGGCGTTTTTGGATATATTGTATTTAAACAAAGAGTACCACTTCGATAATTTATCCCCTTTGGATTGGGATAAGGTATTTGCAATGATTCCTATTTACGATAACAAACGGATGATCAGAGAAGTAAATAAATATTTTAAAGAATTTAAAAAGGACAACATATAATATGACTATCGACACCGCAACCCATAAAAATATTCTCGTCAGGATTCTTAAAGATATTTATAGTAACGCCAATATAGGCCCTTATTTGGGATTCAAGGGCGGTACTGCCGCATACCTCTTTTATGATCTTGGCCGTTTTTCTGTGGATCTGGACTTTGACTTACTCGACAAAACCAAGGAAAACACTATTTTCGAAGAGTTGCAAAATATTTTGAAAGAATATGGCGCCATTAAAGAGGCCAGGAAAAAACGCTTTAATCTTTTTTTCCTGCTTTCTTATAAAGATAAAATCGCAGGTGCTCAAAATGTAAAAATTGATGTTAGTCGGAGAAGATTTCTAGCAACGTACAAAATAGAACCCTACCTTGGTATTCCCATGAAAATTATGACGCAAGAGGATATGGCCGCATATAAACTGGTTGCTATGTATGAGCGCATTGGAAGGGCAAATAGAGACATTTTTGATGTCTGGTTTTTCTTAAATAATAACTGGCCCATCAATGAAGAAATTGTGGAAAAGAGAATGAACATGCCGCTTAGAGAATTCTTGGAAAAATGCATTGCAATGCTCGAGAAAGTAAGTGATCGCGGAATACTTGCCGGTATGGGCGAACTCCTTGATGCCAAGGAAAAAGCGTGGGTTAAGACCCATTTAAGGGAAGAGACGATTTTTTTACTTAAAAACTATATGTCAGTATTAAAATAATCGTAACCCCTCACACCGCCCGTCATTGCGAGGGCCCGCAGGCGACGAAGCAATCTCCAACCACCCCGTCATTGCGAGGGCATCGCAAGGCCCGAAGCAATCTCCAACCACCCCGTCATTGCGAGGGCA
>MHOT01000028.1 GCA_001820175.1 Candidatus Staskawiczbacteria bacterium RIFCSPHIGHO2_02_FULL_42_22
AGTTAGGTGTTAATTTTAAATGATTTCACCTTCATTTTAACACTTTTCAGTGGTAAACTTAATATCACTTAAATAATACTATGGCTAAGTTATATTTATTGAGACACTTAAAAAGTCAGTGGAATAAGGAAAAGAGGTTTGCGGGTTGGGGGGATAATCCTTTGTCGGATGAGGGGCGGGCGCAAGCCAAAGAAATTGCTGAAAAATTAGTGCATGAAAAAATTGATAAAGTGTATACTTCTGAGTTGGTTCGTAACACCGAAACGGTATTAAGAATTTTTGAAACTACATCAAATCAATATCCTTTGTTTATGCACCTTGATGGAGGTAAAAGACAAACGTGGGGAAATTTTTCTGATGCGGTTTTGCAAAACGTGGTGCTGGTAGGCGTTTCGGAAAAATTGAATGAACGCTACTATGGCAATCTTCAGGGTATGCTCCATGAAGATATGATCAAAAAATATGGAGAGGATCAAATACACATATGGCGAAGAAGTTATAATGTAAAACCGCCAGGGGGAGAGTCCATGAAAGATACTTATAAAAGAGCGATCCCTTTTTTCAAAAAGTATGTCCAAAAGGACTTGGCTGCCGGGAAAAATGTGCTAGTTGTGGCAAGTCATAACAGTTTGCGGGCCATTGTAAAGCATATAGAAAATATTTCCGATGAAGATATTACTAATGTGGAACTGCCATTTGGGGCTCTAGTGCAATATGAGTATAGCGAGGGAAAATTCACTAAAAAATGAGACGACCCCTCACACTTCTCCTCATCCACTCGTCGTCATTGCGAGGAGCCCTGAGCCAGAGACGGGGCGAATTTGTTGCGACAAATTGCGCCTCGCGTCTGGACAGCGAAGGGCGACGAAGCAATCTCGTTTCATGTAATTGCACTAGATTGCTTCGTCGCTGTGGCTTCTCGCAATGACGGGGTGTGAGGGGTTACAAAAGTAGGTATTTGCATTAAAATAAAAATAGGGTACAATACGAATTATAAAACTTGAATCTAGAATCTCGTATCTTGAAGCTGGAATCGAATGTTGAATTAAGAATTCTGCATTCATTTATTCAATTCAAGATACCAGATACCAGATTCGAAATTCAATATCGATGTTCAAACCAAATAAACAGCAAATATTAATAGGAATCGCGGTATTGGCCGTATTAGTAACCGGTGTATTAATTTGGGCAAAACCCAATGCCGGCAGCGTGCTTTCGCTTTTGAATATGGGGGTAGGCGTTGACCAAATCGCCAAGGACTCGGTTGATTATTTAAATAAAAATGTGTTGCAGCAGGGCCAAACGGCTGAATTAGTGAGTGCCACCAAAGAGAGCGGAGTGGTGAAAATGAAAATAAAAATAGGCGGCAATACCTACGACAGTTATGCAACCTTAGATGGGAAGTTACTATTCCCCGAGGCCTTTACCATTTCTCCAACTGCCACCGCTCAAACCAATACTCCGCCTGCGCAAACTGCTGTTGTTACTTCCGATACCGTAACGAAGGTGGAAAAAACCATGCTAGATGCCTACGTTGTGAGCAGTTGTCCATTCGGACTTCAAATGCAGCGGGCGTTGTATAATGCCGTAAAAACTGTTCCTTCGCTGGCCAATTACGTTAAAGTAAGGTATATCGGATCGATTTCCGGTGATAAAACCATTGCCATGCACGGAGAAGAAGAGGCCCGGGAAGATGAGCGCCAAATTTGCATCCGGGAAGAACAACAGGATAAATATTGGTCTTATGTCGGTTGTTATATGCAAAAAACAGCCGGAACATCTGCGGGCGGCATGCCCTACGGAGACACCAAAACCTGCCAAGCCGCAGCCGGAATTGATGTGGCAAAATTAAATTCTTGCATGACTGACCCGAATCGAATGCTTAAATATGCTAAAGAGGACTTTGATTTAAATACTAAGTATAGCGTTACCGGTTCTCCTACACTGGTCTTAAATGGAAGTGTTATTGATGAAACCTCGTTTGGCGGCCGTTCGGCTAATGGAATAGGAAAAATAATTTGTAGTTCCTCAACAACACCCCCTTCTTTTTGTCAGGATGCACAATTATCGACCGATCAAGCAGCTACTTCATTCTCTCTAACGTACGCGGGCGCCGGCGCAACAGGAGCGACGGCCAATTGTGCCCCAACAGTACAATAAAATAACAATTGACAATTAACCATTGACATTTGACCCCCGTTGTCGGTATCGGTCAATTGTCACATGTCAATTGTTACATGTTTGACATGGTCATTATTTATTCCACTCCAACTTGCGTCTACTGTAATTCTTTAAAAGAATACTTAACCTCAAAGAATATCCCCTTTGAGGATATTGATGTCTCTGAAAACGAAAAGGAACTGGAAAAAATGGTGGCCATTTCCGGCCAAATGGGCGTTCCGGTAGTGGAAATTGAGGGGAATGTGGTTATTGGTTTTGATAAAGAAAAGATAGATGAACTTTTGAAATTGACCTAATTATACTAATTAACCTAATTATTCTAAGTAAATACTAATGTCTAAATCCTTAACCGTTTTAGAACAATTAGAACAATTAGAATAATTAGAATAATTTATGCCAATCAAATTGGCTATTAACGGTTTCGGTCGGATTGGCCGGCAAACCTTTAGAAGGATTTTAGAAAAACACCCCGATTTAGAAGTGGTTGCTATTAATGATTTGACCGATACCAAAACCTTGGCGCATTTATTAAAGTACGATTCAAATTATGGAATGTTTGATAAAGACATAATATCGCGGAATGACGCGAAATCTTACGCGGAAAAACGCGGAAGTCAAAACGCAATTTTGGTGGACGGTAAAGAATATTTGATTTTGGCAGAAAAAAATCCTGAAAATCTTCCCTGGAAAAATATGAGGGTAGATATTGTCTTAGAATGTACTGGACTTTTTACTGATTTAGTGGGCGCTTCAAAGCATATTACCGCCGGTGCCAAAAAGGTGATTATTTCGGCTCCTGCCAAAGAAAAGGAAATCCCCGGGTTTGTATTGGGGGTAAACGATGACAAGTTTGATATTAATGCCTCAGATATATTTGATACGGGGTCTTGCACTACAAATTGCCTGGCTAATGTTGCCAAAGTACTGCATGATAATTTTGGCATTAAAAAAGGATTTATGACCACGGTGCACAGTTACACCAACGACCAGAAAATTTTGGACTTACCTCATAAGGATTTACGGCGCGCCAGGGCGGCAGCCATTAACATGATTCCCACATCAACCGGTGCGGCGCGGGCCATTGGAAAAATGATTCCTGAAATTGATGGAAAATTAGATGGCATTGCCATTCGGGTACCCACATCAGTGGTTTCTATTTTGGATTTGGTGGTGGAAGTTGAAAAATCTACCACCAAAGAAGAAGTAAATGAGGCATTTAAAAAAGCGGCCAAGAATTTAAAGGGAATTTTTCGGGTTGAAGCACAGCCGTTGGTCTCATCTGATTTTAAGGGTGATTCGCATTCCGCCATCGTTGATTTAGAAGAAACCATGGTAAATGGAAATTTAATTAAAGTATTGGCCTGGTACGACAACGAGTGGGGGTACAGCTGTCGCTTGGCCGAATTCGCAGAATTCGTGGCCAAGAAGCTGTAGCCCCACTCGTGCAGATGGGGTCGGGAAGATAGGGTATTTTCCCACGAGGGGAAATATAAAAAAGTCGAAAAAAATAAAAATTAATTTTTAAAAATATTATGAACCCAGAAGGATCGCCATTAAATGAATCAAGGGAAAATTTTCAATTATTAAAACAAAAATGTGAATCATCTCTCAACTTTGCTTTTAGGCAAAAAATGGAAGAACTAAGTCATGAAGACCTTGTAAATGCTGATTCTCCTCTTTTAAAACCTTTTACGAAAATGGGTCAACTAGAAGATGTATTAAAACCAATAATAGAAAAATTAAACTCTGCTCGTAATGCTGAGGATATTGATGAGATATATAAATTAATAGAGCGAATAGATGAAATTTAAATAAAACAGATAAAATAATAATAAAAAAAACAGTCCATACTCGCGACTGTTTTTTGTTGTAAAAAAAGACCCCGGAAAACCAATAGGTTTTCCGGGGCAATTATTACCGATTCGCTATTTTTTGATGATTTGCCTCAGTTCCGTCCTTGGAATGGATCGTCGGTGGCCATTCTTTGTTATTGTTACATATGTTTGGGTGTGACTTACATACAAGCAGTATACAACAAAGAAGAATCCATTCTGGTCTGGCTTGGTTTCCAATTCAAGTATGGTTTGCAGAGAAACGCATTGTTTCAAAACTTCTTCGAGTTGATCAGTCATGTAAATCTCCATGAAAAGAACAGGGTTTGATTTGCTATACCAGCAGGCAAAATCATTAACGTAAATGTACATTTTTAAAATGTATCTGTCAACTTGTGGCTATTTTCCAGATGATATATAATTAAGCAATTAACAAAAAATCATGGAAGAAAAAAATAACCCAACCTCCACCGAAGTTACGGCGAGGCAAAGAAATATTTTATGGTTTCGTGAAGTTGGCGTAGCGGATGTGGCGCTCGTGGGCGGAAAAAATTCGTCGCTGGGGGAAATGTATAATAACTTAACTTCAAAGGGAGTAAATGTGCCCAATGGGTTTGCCACAACATCCGGCGCCTATTTTTATTTTCTGGAAAAAACGGGGTTAACCCAGCAAATACAAGAAATTTTAAAAGATGTTGATGTGCACGATTTACGGGCTCTGCAGCAAAAAGGAAAACGGGTGCGCAATTTGATTCTTGCTGCTGAATTACCTGAGGATTTAAAAAAAGATATTGTCGCTGCCTATCAAGAATTATCAAAGTCATATAATACCGAAGCCACTGATGTTGCCGTGCGTTCTTCGGCCACGGCCGAGGATTTGCCTAGTATTTCCGAAAAAGAACATGTTCTGATAAAAATTAATGGAAGCCCAATGTTTGACGAAATCGGTAAGATTTATGAAAAAATTGGTAGTGGAGAAAATGTAAGCATTGAAATTCCTGGAATGAAAAATAATAAAGTAGAGTGGTTGCAAGTAAAGAACTTATTTAGACATAGAGCAGAAAATGAAACGTTATATAAATTAAGAACAATATGCGGCAGAGAAATAATCATTTCTCCAAACCATAGCTTAATAATTTTGGATGAAGATACCTTATCTCCAAGAGTTGTTAATATTTCAACAATAAACGGAAAAGCCAAATTACCCGTAACGGCATTTATTCCAGAATTAGGTAGCAATAATAATGGAAAAATGAATTTTTCTGAATATGTTCAAGGAGACGATGTCGCCCAAGAAAATGGATTTTTAATGATCAAAAACAAATCCGGTAATTGGAAAATCCAAAATGGGTTGCCGAAGGAAATTGAAATTTCCGATGAATTTACCTATTTTATGGGTCTTTATTTGGCGGAAGGATCAACGTATAAACATAGCATTTCAATTACAAATTATAATGATAAAATATTGCATAAGATAGCAAATTTTTGGCAGGAATTGGGAATTTACAGAAATTTTACAGTGAACAGATATTCTATTAGGGCATATTGTCCTGCCCTTGTTAGGTTTTTACATGAAACCACGGGGGGTCCTTTAGTTGGTATTAGGGGCAAGGGAAAATTATGTGCCACAAAGAGAGTTCCTAATTTTGTTTTCGGCTGGGACAAGAAAGGCATCGGTACTTTTTTGCGCGGGTGCTTTGATGGCGACGGAACAATTCATAAAAGCGATATTTCGTATTGTACTATTTCTGAAATGCTGGCAAGCGGCATCGTAAAGCTTTTGGAAATAATGGACATCGGTGTTACTATAAGGCGCAAGAAAAATGCCTTTAATGTAGCAATTCAGGTATCAGATATAAAAAAATTCGCAGAATTGATCGGGTTTGAAGATGAAACAAAAAGTAAAAAACTTAGCCAGGCCTTAGAAGAATACGATAAAAAATCCAAACATCCTGAATTTAAATATGGAATGAATATTTCCGGGAAACTATCTGATATATTTTTGGAAAGTATATGGGCAAAATTTGAAAAAAAATCAGTCCAAATATCGGTTTGCAAAATATGTAACCAAAAAACAGAACAAACAAGTTATCATAACGATAAAAAAAGGTATTTTTGCAAAGCATGCCAAAGGACGTTTTATGAAAATGAGGTAACGTTTTCGAAAGAGAAAAAATATGTTTATTTTGACAGGTTGGGCAGATTTACAAAAGGGATGTTTCCTTGGAATTATGGCCGTATGAGCGGACGGCACAGCTTAAACGAATTATTAAAAAAAGCCAGAGAGTATAAATTAGAAAATGTAATTTCTATTTTAACCGGCACCGTAAAGTGGGATGAATTAAAGGAAATTATTCCCGTCAAATATAATGGGTGGGTATACGATTTTGAAGTGCCTGGTGCGCAAAACTTTGCTGCCGGTATGGGGGGTATTATAACACATAATTCAGCCAGTTTTGCCGGCCAACAGGAAACCTTTTTAAATATTACCGGCCCTGAAAATGTGTTGGAAGCCGTTAAAAAATGCTACGCTTCGCTGTTTACCGATCGAGCCATTGTGTATCGCCAGGAAATGGGGTTTGGGCACACCAAAGTGGGTTTGTCGGCTGGAGTTCAAAAAATGGTGCGCAGTGATATGGGTGCCAGTGGTGTGATGTTTTCGTGTGATACTGAATCCGGCTTTGGTGATGTGGTGTTAATTAATGCCAGTTTAGGGCTTGGGGAAAATGTGGTGCTGGGCCGTGTTGAGCCCGATCAATATTACGTGTTTGAAACAACATTAAAAAAAGGATTCAGGCCTATTATAGAAAAAAAGGTGGGGTCAAAGTTGGTTAAAATGGTGTATACCAAAAATCCAAAAACGCCCACCAAAAATATTGCTACCACTCCAAAAGAGCGCCATAGCTTTGTGTTAACCGATGATGAAATTTTGCAGTTGGCCAAGTGGTCCATGCAAATTGAGGAGCATTATAAAAAACCGATGGATATGGAATGGGCCCGTGATGGCAAGGAAAATAAACTATACATCGTGCAGGCAAGGCCCGAAACCGTACAAAGCAAAAAGAATTTAAGCGTTTTAGAAGAATACAAACTCGAATTATCAATTCCCAATTCCCAATTACCAAAGGTGCTAGCGAAAGGAATGTCGGTTGGATCAAAAATTGGCAGCGGGAAGGCCCATAAAATTTTAAGTGCCAAACAAATTAATGAATTTAAAAAAGGCGAGGTGCTGGTAACCGGTATGACCGACCCTGATTGGGTGCCAGCTATGAAATTGGCCAGCGCCATTGTAACTGACCAGGGTGGAAGAACAGCGCACGCGGCTATTGTGTCACGCGAGCTGGGAATTCCCTGTATTGTGGGTACAGGAAACGCTACGAAATTAATTAAAACCGGGCAAGATGTGACCATTGATTGTTCAAATGGCGAACATGGAGTGGTGTATCAGGGATTAATTCCATTTAAAGTACATACCACTGATATTTCACACCTGCCAAAGACCCGAACCAAAATTTCCATGAATTTGGCCGACCCTTCACAGGCCTTTAATTTAAGCTTTATTCCCAATGATGGTGTGGGTCTTTGCCGCGAAGAATTCATTATTGCCAACACCATTAAAATACATCCCTTGGCGCTTATTAATTACAAAAAATTGCCCGCCAACTTAAAAAAACAGATTGATGTGTTGACGCCCGGTTATGAAAATAAGGTAGAATTTTATGTTGACAAGTTGGCCGAGGGTATTGGAAAAATTGGCGCGGCATTTTACCCAAAACAGGTGATCGTGCGGTTTTCTGATTTTAAAACCAACGAATACCGCGGATTGATTGGAGGAGAATTATATGAGCCAAAGGAAGAAAATCCGATGATCGGGTTTCGCGGCGCATCGCGTTATTATAACGATAAATTTAAAGAAGCGTTTATACTGGAATGCCATGCCATCAAAAAAGTACGCGAAGAATTTGGTATCGATAATGTGCAGGTGATGATTCCGGTGTGCAGGACAATAGAAGAAGGCCGGAAAGTATTAGAATTAATGAAAGAAGCCGGTCTTTCGCGTAACACTGGTCAAATGTCAAATGTTAACAGTCAATTGTCGCTCAAAGTGTATGCGATGTGCGAAGTGCCAGCCAATGTTATTTTAGCTAAAGAATTTTTGGAAATTTTTGATGGTTTTTCTATTGGGTCAAATGATTTGACGCAATTAACACTTGGCTTGGACCGAGATAATTCTGAAATTGCTAGTGTGGCCAATGAAAAAAACGAAGCCGTGAAAATTTCTATTACCAAAGCCATTCAGGCGTGCCGCGAGGCCGGAAAATATTCGGGCATTTGCGGGCAAGCTCCCAGCGACTTTCCGGATTTCGCCGAATTTTTAGTGGAGCAGGGAATTGAAAGTATTTCACTAAACCCAGATTCGATTATTAAAACCACCATCGTGGTGGCGGAAAAGGAAAAGAATATTAAAAATACATGACTGGAGAAAAGTCAAACAACGTAGAACGAGAGGCTGCAGATTGGCAGAACGAAAAAAATCCATATCAAATGTTGTGGAATATGTATGAGAATTTTTCAAAATATCAGAATGGACGGGCTGCTTTAGAGCTTGTTAGGAGGGTTTATGATTTATTGCCAGAAGAAGGTCGGGAAGCGTTCAAAATTTTTGAACAATATTTTTATGAAAAAGGGAATACTAAAAAGGAGGGAAATGAAAAATTTGAAGAAGCTCTGAATCGTTCCATACAAGCATGGCAAGCGATCAGGTTGAATAACCTAGACGGTTTTAATCCTTCTATCCATGCCAGCCGCGCTCTTACGCGCCTGGATCTCTTTGGTGATGATCATGTGTATGATCAGATTAATTTTTCCAATTCGATGCTTGATCTTATTGATGGCGCTGGCGATGCCCGTTCCCATTTGAATCCTCAATTAATAGGCCAGGAGAGAGAACTCCAATCCGATATCATTCACGATGTGCTGAAGAATCCCTTTGAAAATGTCTTTATTGATTCTGAATGGCTCGCCTTCAACGACGGGATGGTTCCTAAAATAGCCCAAGCTATTTACGATGCCGGGAAATTTGACGAAATGCCTATCTTAGCTGACGCTCTAGAAGATGCAGGGTGTACCAATGAAGAAATACTAAACCATTGCCGCAAAACTGGCCCACATGTCCGCGGTTGCTGGGTCTTGGATCTTATTTTAGAGAAGTAGTAGTTTTTTAATAAAATACGTCCCTTCTGTGGGCAGCATTTACGCAATTATGTTCGATATTATTACTTTTGGTTCAGCTACTCAGGATATTATTGTAAAGCCCAAACCGGTAAGTCTTTTAAAATACGACAAAGTTCCCGCTCAAAGCCAGGTGTGTTTTCCAATGGGGTCTAAAATTGATATTGATACCATCGAATTTAATTCGGGCGGAGGTGGAACCAATGTGGCTGCCACGTTTGCTTTGCAAGGTTTTAAAACGGCTTTTTGCGGAACCATTGGCACTGATATTTCCGGTAAAAAAATTATTGACGAATTAAAAGCATTAAAAATAAATACCGGTCTTGTCAGGGTAACTTCTGAAAAATTAACCAACCATTCCATTGTTATTTCGAGTCCAACGCAGGACAAAACGGTACTGGCTTATCGTGGAGCCGCGGAATTAATGGATAAAAAAGATATTCCTTGGGGAAAGCTGAAAAGCAAGTGGCTTTATTTAGCCCCTCTCAGCGGCTTATTATGCGACAATTTTGAAGATTTAGTGCGGTTTGCCGTTGACCATAAAATAAGAATTGCGGTTAATCCCGGAATGGCCCAGCTTTCACTGTTGCATTTTACTGATATTGCCAAAAAAATTGATATCTTGTTTTTGAACCAGGAAGAAGCCAGTTTTTTAACAAAAATCCCTCTTGAACAGGAAAAGGAAATTTTTACCGCCATTGACCAGATGTGTGATGGGGTGGTAGTGATGACCAAGGGCGGCCAAGGCGTGACTGTTTCAGATGGAAAACAAATGTATAGCGCCCTGCCGCCAAAGGATCGGAATATTATTGATACCACGGGTGCAGGCGATTCTTTTGCCTCCGGTTTTTTGTCGGATTTTATTAGGACCGGTGATATTGAAAAAGCCATTCAATTAGGAATGGCAAACGCTGTTGGATGCTTATCACAAGTCGGCGCCAAAAACGGTTTACTAAAGAAAGGCCAAGAATTTGAAAGGGTGGAGGTTAAAAAAGAAGAAATTTTGTAAAAAAATGCCAATTGTAAGACAATTGGCAAACTTTCTGTGCTTTAGTTTTTGGTGTAGGTGACTATGACAGTACTAAGTATTCTGTATTCCTCTTCGCCTTTCGGAGTGGTCGCCCCTCCTCTATGTTTATCGCCTCGGCGACCTGGTACTCCGCATTTGTATTCTCTTTGGTTTTTTACAGACCAATCTATAATTGTGACGTCTCCAGCCTCAGCATCCATCATTTCTCTAATTAGTTCATCAGTAATTGGTTGGTTGTAAATAGTCAGCTTCTTTTTCAAACTCTTTGTCGCCATAGTTTAACACTCCTTGAAAAGGACAGGCAAAACCTAATATAAATATTAATGTACTTATAATAATTTGTCAAATTTATGAAAACTCTAAAATTTTACATTCAAAAAGCATATAAGGAAAAATGGGCCATTGGCCAGATTAATTTTTCTGATTGGTCTCAGGTGCGGGGAATTGTGCAGGCCGCGCAGAATTTGAAAAGCCCCGTGATTTTGGGAACATCGGAAGGCGAGAGTAAATTTGTGGGCTTGCAAGAAGCCGTAGCGATGCGAAATGCAATGCGCAAAAAATATAGTCTGCCTATTTTTTTAAACTTGGATCACGGGAAAACGGCAGATTATTTAAAAGAAGCCATTTTAGCCGGATACGACATGGTGCATTTTGACGGATCCAAATTACCTTTGGATGAAAATATTTTAATTAGTAAAAAAGTAGTTGCTTTTGCAAAAAATAAAGGCGTTGTTGTTGAAGGAGAGGTAGGCAGGTTTGGAACTGATGCATCGCGCCTGTACACCGAAAAATTTGAAATTAATGAAGAAAATTTAACTAAAATAGATGAGGCCACTAAATATGTAAAGGCCGCAAAGGTGAATTTGTTGGCAGTGAGCATCGGGAACTTTCATGGGTTAGATGTGAGTGGTGTTTCGCCAAAGTTGCGGCTTAAACATTTACAAGAAATTCAAAAAGCCATTGGCATTCCGGTAGTACTTCACGGCGGATCGGGCATTCGGCCAGAAGACATTAAAGAAGGAATTGCTTGTGGAATTTCTAAAATAAATATCAATACTGAAGTGCGTCTAGCGTTTTCACAAGCCCTGAGAAAAACATTAGAAGCAAATAAAAGTGAGATAACGCCATATAAATATCTGAATGAATCTATTGCGGCGGCACAAGCGGTGGTTGAAGAAAAAATGAAAGAATTTGGGAGTGAAAACAAAATTTAAAAGTTCGTCATTGCGAGCCACAGCGAAGCAATCTTGGCTCATAGTTAGATTGCTTCGTCGCCTGGTCAGACGCGAGGCGTAATTGGCCGCAGCCAATTCGCCCCGTCTCCGGGCTCCTCGCAATGACGATTGGTTGTTTTGGCTATTGACATGCATTTTAAAATAGAATAAACTGATAACCACATGATAAATCAACTTAAAATCACTACTAAAAAACGAAGCGGCTAACGTCTGAATTTTTGTAGTATCAGACAGATCGCTTCACGGCGATTTTTTGTTTATTGGTGTAATTTAATTAGTCCGCGATTGAAAATGAAAACCATTTTCAATCGCGGATTCGTTATGAACGGACGTTGACAATTTTACCCCTATTAAAATATGCCCAAAAGGCATGTACTTGATTGTTCCTCAAAACGCAATCAAATAGGGCTGTACGATTAATTTTAAGAAGCCCGCCGTCATTTTTACAAATGTAAAAATTTTGGCGAGGCAAGGGTCTTATTTAATCGTGCAACAGGTAAAAATAGCATATATAAAGTTCATCAAATAACAATCACTTTGTTATTTGGCGATTTTTGTAAATTCCGGCGCAGCTGCAACTGCGCATAAAGAATTTATAAAAATAAAGATACATAAAATCTGTATCTATTTCCTGAAGCCGAAAGGCAGAAGGATTACTTACGCAAGAAAATAGGTTATAAGCGAATGGTGGATGCCTAGGGATATTAAAGTGATGAAGGACGTGGCGTGCCTGCGATAAGCATCGGGGAGCTGGCTAGCAAGCTTTGATCCGGTGATGTCCGAATGAGGAAACTCAATTTCGGTAATGCGAAATTATCTTTACAGAAATGTAAAGAAGCTAACCCGCTGAAGTGAAACATCTCAGTAAGCGGAGGAAAAGAAAACAATGTGCCACACCTCAGTGCGCTGAGGATGGAATACTCAATTGTCAATAATCAATTTTCAATCAATGCTAAAATTACTAAATTCTTAAATTTGTGGATGAAAAAAGCCGGACGACGAGCGTACGGCTTTGGGCGAATCACGACATCTAAAGGATCTTGACGTCCTTTGCCGCCTCAAGCAGGTGTTTGGGCGGATACCACCCTGTGACATCGGGGATTTCTTCGGGCTTGCAGTCCAAGAGAACTGCAATGGCCCCGACCTTCTCGCGAGGAGTATTTTCCGAAATTCCCAACGCGAGAATGATCGCATGCTCTTTTGCGGTCATGGCATCTCCTTGAAAGAACGTTCTTTATCGCGAAATTACGATAAAGGTAAGCAAAACGACTTACAACTTAATGATAGCATACTTAAATAGTGGTGTCAATAGGTAATTGAAAATTAAAGAATTTAGAAATTGATTGAAAATTTAAAATTGAAAATTGAAAATTCCACCCGAGCGTAGCGAGGTGTGGCACACATTCCCCCAGTAGTGGCGAGCGAAAAGGGAACAGCCCAAACCAATTTGCATCACATTGCATGTGATGCTGAATTAAGAATTACGAATTATGAATTATGAAACGACGATCGTTTTCTATGATTCTTTATTCAAGATTCATAATTCTGCATCATGCGTAACGTGATGCACGTTGGGGTTGAAAGGTTGTAGCGTCAAGAGCATATTCTTTGTGCGTAGCACAAGTAAATTCTAAACCCTAAACTCTAAATTCTAAACGTCAAAAATCGTTTTAGGATTTAGGATTTAGAAATTAGGATTTCCTCGCGCTACGCGCGAGGCATATGTTTATTGAGAGAGAACAGTAAGTTATTAAAAGAAGCACCCTGGAAAGGGGCGCCATAGAGGGTAATAGCCCCGTACTCTAAAATAATTTTACGCTCTTTGCTATGATTCTTGAGTACTGTCGGGCATGATAACCTGGCAGGAAGCAGGCCGAACTATCGGCCAAGGCTAAATATTTAATATCACCGATAGTGAACCAGTACCGTGAGGGAAAGGTGAAAAGTAGGGGGTTAACCCCGGTGAAATAGAACCTGAAACCATTTGCTTACAAAGAGTAGGAGCCGGCCATATCACACTGGGTGTGATATGGAAATCCTAAATCCAAAATCCTAAATTCTAAACAATTGCTAAATTACCAAAATTTGAAATGAAAGGAAAACGTCATGGCCGAGAAGAAACCTGTTCTGAATTTCGGTGTGTGGAACTATGGAAAAGAAGTTCTCTTCGACTGCCATAAGTGCGGAAAAGTTCTAATTCGAGGCCAGCACGGAATTACTCTTCGCGTGAGACTTCCTGGTGCCGAACCAGAATACAAGAACTTCTGTGGGAAAGAAGTTGATTGTGAGTGTGGAGCCAAAGTCTCAGTGTTGGTTCTTTTCGCTACTCACGATGAAGCCATGGAGTATGCGCTTGAGCAACGCAATGAAATGATGCTCAGGCACAACGTTGACATGAATTAATCAAAATGTTATCGCGAACCATGGTTCGCGATAACACCTTTATTTTGAATTTTGGAATTTATAATTTAGTATTTGTTTAGGATTTAGAGTTTAGAATTTAGAATTTTCCATATCGCGTACAGCGCGATATGGCTGGTGACTGCGTGCTTTTTGCAGAACGAGCCAACGAGTTTGACTACACAGCTTGTCTAAGCCCCTCCGGGGTGTAGGCGTAGCGAAAGCGAGTTTTAAAAGAGCGTTTGCTGTGTGTTCAAGACCCGAAGCGTGACGAGCTTACCATGAGCAGGATGAAGGATGCAGAAATGCGTCTGGAGGTCCGAACCCGTGAGTCGTGCAATCCTCTGGGATGACTTGTGGTAAGGAGTGAAAAGCTAATCG
>MHOT01000029.1:0-3265 GCA_001820175.1 Candidatus Staskawiczbacteria bacterium RIFCSPHIGHO2_02_FULL_42_22
CTCCTGTCATGTATGACGCAGGAAATTGAAAACTCTTTTAGCGACATTTCTAAGATATTTTAAAAGGGTTCGTCTTACACATACAGGGCAAAGTAGCGTCGCCTTTGACCCTATATGCATGGATATAGGATAATAAAATTAAAAAAATAATATACTCTAAATTCCAAGACACGGAATTTTTAGTATATTTTCATATAAACATATGTTTAAAATACTATCTTTGTTTTTATCTTTAGCATTAGCGGGTTCTGGCGTCGCTTCGCTTTCTTCTCCTTCGGTTCAAACTGGCGCAAATGCCGATCTTCAAACATCGGCCAACGTAAAAGCGCAACATAGCGCAAATGTAGAAAATAGTTTGGACTTATTTTTGCGTGCTAACGGAAGCAGTGATATAGATGCGGGTGCAAATACTGATGCAAATGTAGATGTAGGTGCCAATACTAACACGCAGGCCAATGCGAGCTCATCGGGGGTCGATGTTGAATCGGAAACGAATATAAGTGCAGATATTGGAGCAGAAGTTGATTCTGGTCTAGAAGTTAATTTTGGAATCTAAATTTTAATTCGTGATAAAAAAAGCGCTTCTTACAGAGAGGCGCTTTTGGTTTTAGAAATCCATTGGATCAAGAAACGTGGAGTATTTATCTATGTATGCCTGCGGACCGTCAGGGCATACAAATACCGCTACTACCAAGCCGTTTTCGTTTCTGAAATTATCGAGTTCATTTGACTTCCAGGTTTTGTAGAGCCATGCCATAAGCCCCGAAGCCGCAGAACCGGAACTCGGCCCGGCATCAAGGCCCGCGGCGCGGCAGAGCATGACGCTATTTTTGTATGACTCTTTGGCTTTGACCCCCACAAGGTAATCCACATGCCTTTCCCATGGCAAGGAAACCTCGGCCAACCTTGCCAGAGTGCGGATTCCTGGAACTGCTTCATCTTTTTCCAGGTGAATCCCCAGAATGGCAATTTTTTTATTTTTTGCCTTGAGAAAATCACTGGTACCAATCATGGTTCCGCATGTTCCCATGGCAGAGCAAAAAACGGTAATTTTTCCCCGGGTTTGCCCCCAAATGCGTGGCGCGAGCCATTTTTTTACGGCTTCGGGATTATGCTTGTTGCCATATTGGTTTAAATGCAAATACCCTTTTTGGGCATATTCCTTGGCCCGCGCAATGGCCCCCGATTTTACAAATTCAATTTCCACACCGGCCATGCGCAATGCTTCAAGCCGCCCCGGCGCAACATCGCTGGGAACAATAACCTTTACCGTTTTGATTCCAAAGTGTTTTCCAATGCGGCCCAGGGCGCATCCCATATTCCCCGATGTGCTTTCCACTAAACCCTTAATTTCATCTAACATTCCCGCGTTTTCAGCTTCTTGAAGCATATTATATGCCGCAAGAAGCTTAATGGTCCCGTTTTGGAATGAGGGACATGACGCATGTACTTGTATTCCATTTTCTTTGCAAAAATTCCATAAGCCAGAAACTTCAACCAACGGCGGAGCGGGGTAATTTGCCGGATTCAAAAAATCCCTCACCGATTTTTCGCCACAAAACACCGTAGGATTTTTCATGTACGGATTCATGCAAAATCTCCTTTTGTCAAAGGACAAAAAACACCTGCCATTATCTAAGGCCCCTTTCATAAATAACTGAGGGGTCGCAGAGTTTTTCCCTCATAAAATGACGGGAAAATGGTAAAATTAAGGCATAAGGTATTAATATCAACAAACTTATGCCAAAACAAGTACCCAAACTCAACCCCGAGTGGATTGTGCAAACTCGTGATTACTTCCTCGACTTTCTGAAAGTAACCGAATTCCCTCACCCTGTAAGAAACGGAACCAGAGGGAGCGAATTCGAATACCCAGAGTGGTTGATCATTTTCATTGCTATCATGTCGGTAAAATGCAAGGTGAAAACCTATCTTGGAATTCATGCGATGACCAAACAATACTGGAAAACCATCATTGAAGGAACTGATGTGAAAAAAGACTTAAATCCTATGTCAGAATCCAATTTACGGGATCGTTTAAAAAAAATCTGCCACCAACCAAGAAAACCTGCAGCAATCATTTTTCAAATATTTCCTAAAGCATACTTTAATTAAGAAAGTGTCTGCCGATAAAATGATGATAAAAGCAAGGGGTCCTGTTTGGCATAAAAAGCATAAAGATATGGGCATTATTCCCGAAGGGTTACACGGACTAGATAAGCAGGCTACTTGGGGTAAATCACGAACAATCGGCTGGTTGTACGGACATGGAACCTTCTGCATCACTACCTTAAAAGTACCAATCGTAGGAATATTTCAATGGATGAAAAACTCAGGAAATGAAGCCAAAAGGATGGAGCAAGAAATTATTAAGTATGTTGGGTTAGTCAAAAAAGTACTCATGGATAGCAAGGCAGATGACCAGAAACTCTACTTTAGTTTAAAAAAATATTACAAGATGCAGCTGGTTACGGTTCCCAGGAAAGGCATGGATAAATCTCCTTTGCGCAAGAAAATGATAAAAGAAATGATGACCAAAGCCAACAAGAAAGATTTCAAGAAAAGGAGTGTTACCGTAGAGCCAATGCAGGGACTGATTGATAACATCTTTGATTTGGAAAGGTGCTGGATGCGGGGCGACGACAGCAATCGGTGGCTCTTCGCCTCAATGGGGATTGCCATGCAAATGGCTCAGTTTAAAGCTTACAAGCAACAAAGGTCAACGTGGGATATTAAATCAGAGGTGTTAGGGGTGTGAAAAACTCTGCGACCCCTCAAATAACTTCCTTCTGGACATCACATCCAGAAACCGCACTTAAGTCGCCGGCGGTTTGACAATATTGGGCGGCTTGGAGCAAAAAGTTTGCGAGGCGTAGCCGTAGCTACGGCTCACAAACTTTTTGTGAAACCTGCCCAAGATTGGCAAATCCGGCAAGACTTGGAGTGCGGTTTCTGGATGTGATGTCCATACCTTACGCCCGCTGCATCCTGGGATAGCGCCACTCGTCAATCACAAATCTCTCGCGCTACTAAAGTAGCGCTCAAGATTTGTTCAATCCTCGCGGCGCTCTCCCAGGCGCATCAGACCCAATTTTAAGGAAGTTATTTATGAAAGGGGCCTTACGGCAGATGTTTTTTAAATGCAATATTAGGGGATTTTCCACAAATTTCCACGATCGTGGAAATTTGTGGAAAATCAATTCATATTTTTCTTACAATACAAAGCGGGGTTTGTTCGCGGCCTTGTCCAAGGGGGTTGTCTTTG
>MHOT01000029.1:3309-6290 GCA_001820175.1 Candidatus Staskawiczbacteria bacterium RIFCSPHIGHO2_02_FULL_42_22
TGTCTTTGAATACTTCGCAAGCCCAAGTATCATCAATGACATCACTGGATTTTCCCAGTACTTCCACGCCTAAATCATTAGCATCAATAATAACGACTTCATGGCCCAGTGATCGCTTAATTTCTTGCGCTAACTTTGTAGTGTGTAATGGGGTCAAGGTAACCCGTTCATTGTAGGGAGGCATGGCGTGGGGGATTGGGCCATCAATGGCTTTAGCGCGCTGGCCAATGACCCGGTAAAACATGCCGCGGGCACCAAATAATTTTCCAATAATTGAAGCCAGTGAAGCCAGTAAAAAACGCGGCAGGCCGGCTTCCTGGATGACCATTTGCATAGTCCATGGCGTGGCAATTCCCAAGCCGCCCGGATTTTTGTAGGTGAACTTTACGGCCATTTCGGCCAGCCACGAGGGTTTAATATCTTTAATGGAAATGGATCGGTTTTGGGTGATGGCCACCATTTTTTCGCTGATAAAAATAACATCACCGGCCACAAGGTGTGGTGCCATATATTTTTTTATCAAATCGATAACATTTTCGCCACCAGCCACCACATGGGTCTTAATAGGGTAGCGGGCATAATTAATCCCATTAACCGGCCTTATGAGTTGTTTGTGAAGATTGGGCCGTGGTGTTTCCATAAATATAATTTTTAATTTCCAATTTTTAATTTTTAAATAATGTCCAAATTTCTAATTTTTAAAAATTAAAACATTTAAGAATTATTTTAAAAATTATAAAATTAAAAATTTAGTTTTAAAACTTCACCTTATATGATGCCGTTCCGTAACTGCCATGCGCAATGTGAAACCAGGCGTAGTGGAGCTCCGGTCGACCGTGTTCATCCAGAAGCCAAAGTAATGGCAGGGTTTCTTGCTCTTTACTATAAAAACTCCCCGCGGAAATTAAGTAATGATTTTTTAACAATTCAGGATAATGAGTTAACAAGGCAATACTTTCGTTGATGGTAAGGGAAAAACGGTGCTCTTTTTCAAATTTTTTTAAAGCGTCTTTTGGTGATTTAGCTATCATCTTTCGACCATCTTCCACGTCTAATAAAATAGAAAAGGGGCTCAATGAAGCGTTTTCAGTTTTTTTGATGTTATGTAAGTCCAATTCTGTGTGGCCATGAATTTTTTTGATTTTTTCTTGCAGCACACCTTGTTCTACCACTATTAATAATGGAATATTTCCCTTAACGGTAATTTCTATATCCGCCACTTTTTCTGAAAGTAATTTCCAGGTGTTTTCGAGGGCGGCTGTAAAGTCATCCGGAGTCATGCCAAGTAAAGCCGGATAACCAAGTGTTAGCAAGGTATTTTTTTGGGTTTCAAAAACCGATCGCAGCGATTCAATATTCAGTTTTTCTTTTGATTTGAAAAATAACATAGATTTAGTATAATACAAAAAAATAAGAATACCAAAAATATGATGCTTACTTTTTGTTCAGGAAAAATTCACCGTGCTACGGTAACGGGAGCCGATTTAAATTATGTCGGTTCCGTCACCATCGATGAAACGCTGGTAAATGCCGCGGGTCTTTTTGCTGGGCAGCTGGTAAAAATTAATAATTTACGAAACGGCATTTCTTGGGAAACCTATATTGTAAAAGGCGAGGCGGGGAAGGGTGAAATTATTTTAAATGGTCCGCCAGCACACCACTTTCAAAAAGATGATATGGTAATTATTTTAGGGTATGTGTTGGTAGATGAAAAAGAAGTGAAGGATAATAAACCAACCGTCGTATTTGTTGACGGGAAAAATGTAATTACAGAAGTGAAAAAGGGAACCCTGTAATTTTAAAATATTTAACACCTATAGAACAAACATTATCACTTTGTACTCCAAGTCTTGCCCGGAGGCGCCAATCTTGGGCAGTTTTAACTCCAAGCCGCTCAATATTCGAGGACAGTGAAAGAAGTAAATATGCCGCAGTATATTTACTCCCAAGCGACGCAGAATATATGCTTGTCATATATTGCCAAACCGCCGGCGACTTTAGTGCAAAGTGATAATGTTTGTTCTATACGCGTTTGGCGTCATTGCGAGGAGTCCTGAGCCGAAGCGAGGGACGACGAAGCAATCTAGCACGCTGAAACTGAGATTACTTCGCTGCGGCTCGCAATGACAAAGTCCTAGTGTTAATAAAAAAACATGACTAACCTCGTGTTTTTTCATTGCAATATATTTAATCAAAAAATCGACGGCCGTCTATTTTTTGATTAAATATATTGAAAATAGTTTCTAAGAAGCGCGGCAACCACTCGTCCTAACACATATAGAAAGCGGAAAGGGTGGTTTGCACCAATCGTATTTTAGAAATCGTAATAATGGTGAGGATTAATATTAACAGTAATTCGAATTTACAAATTACATCCAAATGCTCCGAATATTCGGATGTGCGCATTCGTAGCGCGCTTTCGAATTCTATTTGTGGCATTCGGATATCATTCGTAGATTAGGATTATATTTCATGCAAAAGGGGAAAGTTATTTCAATAATTACGGCTTCGGGCATTATGTTAGGATTCTTGGTAGCCATGCCGGCCTATGCCCACATGAATGGTAATGCCAATGCAACTATAAAAACACATCAAGGTGCGCGCCTTAACTTATTAAAACTCAATATCAAAGGCAATGGTGGACCCGTGGTGGCAGGAAAAGTAACGGCTGTTTTTGGTAGTGCTATTACTATTACTAATCAAAGCAATGCAACGTATGCTATTGATGCGGCGTCTGCGCAATTTGTGGTAAAAGGGGTGGAAAGCCCCACGATTTCAAATGTAGCTGTAGGGGATACGCTATTAGTTCAAGGGTCATTTAATGGCATGAATGTAACAGCAACGCTGATAATTGACCAGAAGGCGAATGTCAATGCGGAAAATGCCCCAAAATTAAAATGGGGATTTTTCGGGCACATGGGCGGATTTTTTAAACACTTATTTGGCTTTTAACCGTAGGTTAAACTTGCCAAGTAAATATC
>MHOT01000030.1 GCA_001820175.1 Candidatus Staskawiczbacteria bacterium RIFCSPHIGHO2_02_FULL_42_22
ATGTTGGCCTATGCCAATAAACGTAAAATTAATATTATACTTTGTGAAAAAATAGACAGGCTAACAAGGAATATGAAAGATGCCGTTTTGATTAGTGAGTGGCTTGAGGAAAATGATGAAAGGGAGGTTCACTTTATAAAAGAGAACTTCATTGTAAACAAAAACACGAAGGCTCACGAAAATCTTGTTTGGGACATGAAGGTCGCCATTGCAAGATTTTACACAAAAAATCTTTCAGAAGAAGTAAGAAAAGGCCAAAAAGAGAAATTGGCCCAGGGCGGTTATCCTTCACAGGCTAAGCTTGGATATAAAACTGTCGGTGAGAAGGGACGCAAGACACACGTTAAGGATGAACCGAGGGCGTCGTTCGTAAGAGAAATATTTGAGCTTTATTCGACAGGCAATTACTCTGTGAAGGCGTTGGTAGAAATGATGTATAAGAAAGGGCTAAGAAATAGTTACGGAAATAAGGTGCTAAAGAGCAGAATGCATGAGCTATTATCCGATCCGTTTTATATGGGCAAGATACGATGGAATGGCCAAACCTATCCGGGTGATCACGAGCCGATTATTACCAGAGCAATATTTGATGAAGTTCAGCAAAAACTGGTTAGGCAATACAAGAATCCCCAATACAAAAAGCATCTGCCTGTCTTCAAGAGCAAAATTACATGCGAGGAATGCGGAGGAACGATAACCTGGGAGATACAAAAGGGGCATTGGTATGGCCACTGCAACCACTATAAAAACTGCTCACAAAAAGTATATGTAAGACAAGAGATTATAGAGGAGCAGATATTTCCACTATTTGATAAGGTTTCACCCAAAAGCGATAGGGTTACTGAATTACTAGAAAAAGCCATAGCCAGAAAACACGAGGGCAGTACAAAGAGAAATGAAGATTTGAGGGCCGACTTACAATTAAGTCATGATCGTATTCAGAGACGAATTGAGAAGATGTATGAGGATAAGTTGGATGGAAAAATTACAGCCGATTTCTATGATAAGAAATGTAGAGAATACACAGCAGACCAAGAAAACCTATTATCCGATCTTGAAAAACTGGGTAATGATGATAGAAAGTATTTTGAAGTCGGCTACGCTATTCATGAATTAGCCGAACATGCCGTGGAGATATACAACAGCATTAAGGCCACTACCGATGACAAGAGGCTCCTTTTAGCTTACATATTCTCCGATCTGGGATTAAATGCAGACAAAATAAGACATAAATATACTTACGGGTTTGAGTTTTTGGCAGAGTGGTCGCCATTGCTCAATAAAAATTTCGAACCAACCAAAAACCCCAGCAAAAATGGGGTTAATGGTGTTCCTAATCATAGACTTCCAGAACCAATGCATCTCTCGGTAAATAATAATTTCGAACCGAAAGAAGTACTGATTCTAGGCCACGATTCTGGGGTTGAACCCATAAATCACGACCTTTGCTCCCGAATTAAGACCTTCGCAAACTTTTGAAATTATTTTGCCAAATCTGATACACAAATCCAAAAAGCGAAATCTAAAATGATACGCCCCGCCACTATTTTTCTGGGGCAAAGGAGGCCGGGGCGACGGACTCGTGAGTGCACAGGAGCGAGGTCTTGGGGAGGAATCCGCGCGGGCTTCGGCTTTCTTTTTTGAAAAAATTGGCGGCTATCCTATTTTACTATAACCTCTAGCAATTCTGGAAATTCTTCTGTTCCCATATCGCCGAGTGTGTAATGTCCATGCCCTTTCAATTCGACAATTTCGCCACCTAACGCTTGGTGAAAAATTTTCAAACTTTCTTTTCCTTCGTCCTCCTCGTCATCGGCGGTAAACATCACAATTTCGCCCACGCGCGATTTTATATCTCCATCAATCAAGTATAGCCTGTTAAAAACAAAATGTCGCTTTTTGATATAATGAAGGGGTGATCAGAGTAGAACTGACAAGAACAGAAAGAGATCTTCTGAGAGATTACTTTAAGACCTCATCATTAAAGCTGGTCAGGCTAAAGGCTCAGGCGGTCTTAATGAAAGATCAAGGCTTAAAAACTAAGGATATCTCAGGATTGTTATTCAAAGATGCCAGGACTATCCAAAGATGGCTGCAAGGTTTTTCTGTCAGAAGGATGGCCAGTATCTTCTCGGGGCATGAGCATAATGAGAATGCCAGCAAATTGAGCAGAAAACAAAAGCGGGAAATCTCGGAAACACTGAATAAGCCTCCTTCCGCTTACAGTTTGCCGAAAGCTTTCTGGGATGTTCCTTCGATTAAAAAATATGTCAGAGCAGAATTCGGAACTGTTTATGAATCCAGACAATCATATTACTTCTTGCTAAAATTCAGCAATCTCAGTTTCAAGCTTCCAGATAAATTCGATTTTCGTAGAAACGAGCATCTGATCAGCCAGAGAATGAAGCAAATCAGGGCCGAAATTAAGGATTACTTAGAGAATAAAGAGTGGGAGGTCTTTACCTCTGATGAAACCAGAATCCAGCTGGAAGCCATTACCAAGAGAGCCTGGCTGAAAAAAGGCAAAAAGACCATAGTCAAAGTCCAAAGGAGCAACGAACATCAAAATTACTTGGGCTTACTAAATCAAAAAAGCTACCACTGCCACCTTTATGAGCTTAGCTGGCAGAACCAGGAAGAAATTATTAAAGCTTTGGCCAAGTTCTTGAGACACTACGGCCGTAAGCGAATCTGCATTGTTTGGGACAATGCTCGGTTTCACAAAGGAAAACTTATCAGAGCAACTCTTAAGAAGGGACGGCTTCTTGAAAGGGTTCATCTGATAAATTTTCCACCATATGCTCCTGACAAAAATCCGACTGAACACGTTTGGAAAGAAACGAAGCAAAAGATATCAAATCGCCAGTTTGCCAATTTTAATGAAACAAAACTAGCTTTTAGAAGAACTGTCAGTCAGAGAAGATTTAGTTACGCAGTATGAAATTCCCAGATCAAAAAGCGACATTTTGTTTTTAACAGGCTATAAGTATAAAATTCCCTTCTAAATTTGTCATCCTTGTCGGGAATTTTCCACGGAGCAACTAAGATAAGTTTGAAAATTTTTCTCTTTGTTTCTCCGAGCCAGCGAACCAAAAAAGCGGAACCACAGCTATGCCCGACCAAAATTGTGTTTTCGCTAACTTCGTATTTTTCAAATTCAGCTTTGAATTTTTGGTAGCTCGGTTCCCATGGATCGGGCATAAGCGGGGTTTCCGCTTCTATTCCGGCGGCGATGAGATTTTGTTTGAGCCATGGAATCCAATGTTTGTCATAAGTCCTCGTTTCAGGGTTCATTGCCTTCTCAACATCCGAGGGACAGCCGTGGATTATTATGCAGTTTTGTTTTTGAGTGTTCATAAATTTTCCAATGGATAAATATCAAAAGCAACTTCCTCATATGGATGAACGCTTTTTACTTTCTCAATAACTTCTTTCAAAATTTCTCGTGGCACAATCGCCTCAATTTTTTCTTCTTCAACCGCTTCGCACTTCCCAGCTTTACCAATTGATGGGTTTGTTTTTTCGTTTCCACGAAAACGACCTGTGCCACGAGAAGAAAACGAGCAGAAGTCATAGTTTCCGATTTTACCCGCTCCAGCTTCGCCGAGAGCTTGACGCACAGCGTCAGCGTGAGAGAGCGGAACGAAAACAACAAATTTTACATTTTTAGTTTCCATAATTATTTTATTGATTCAATGTCAACTTGTTGGTGTTCACCATCAAGTAATTGTTTGTAGTTAACTAAATCCTCTTTAGGAATAACCGGAACTTCTAACCCTAAAAAAGTTTTCTTTACTGCTTTAGAAAAATCGGTGCTGAAATCAATCCACTTGTCACGATCTTTAGTAGATATTTTAGCATTTCCGCTACCAATATCTATTTCTTGCCCAGCATAGTTTAGTGTCATTAAATATAAACCCCATTTATTATCTTTATATTGGTCCGGGCCATATATGATATATGGTTTTACATCAGAAATAATTTTAGAAAAATAATTTTCTGGTATATCAATGTCTATATCGTTTAATTCTCTCGGAGAGCCATAGATTTTTGCTGCACATCCTCCTGAAATCTGAAAAGGTACCTCGTACTTTTTCAGTATGTTGGTTATCCATTCCAAAGCTCGTTTGGTATCTTTTTCATCACTTATTTTCATAGAAGATCTTTCGGTGGAATTCCCAAGGCGTTGGCTATTTTTTGAATTGTCGCAAGGGTGAGGTTTTTCTTGCCGCTTTCAATATTACTAATATAACCTCTATCCACTTCTAGCGCACGGGCAATATCGCCTTGCGACATATTCTTTTTCGTCCTGATACACTTCATATTATTTCCAAATTGTTCAGAAATTTTATCCATATTTGAGTTATTCACATTTTACACTTTGCTATACTTTAAGACAATGTTATACTACAATACATCATGTATCTATTTATGAATGTAGCCGCCAATTTTTTCAAAAAAGAAAGCCGAAGCCCGCGCGGATTCCTCCCCAGACCCCTCCTCCGCGCGGGCGAGTCCGTCGCCCCGCCTCCTTTGCCCCAGAAAAATAGTGGCGGGGCGTATCATTTTAGATTTCGCTTTTTGGATTTGTGTATCATGTTTGGTAAAATAATTTCAAAAGCGTGCCCCGTAGGGTCGCGGAGCGACTCCTTCGGGGTTTGCGAGGGTTTTAAGTCGGGAGGTGGCCATTCTGGTGTGTTCAGACCTGCCTCCGTCCTCAACTCGATCAAAACCCCAGATAGTATCTGGGATTTTGATTTTCGCAGTCACGCGTCAGAATCTGCTTTTTATCTAATTTCGGGCCACTGGCAACAGGTCTTGAACCGATTTTTTCTTGGCAATTATTGATTAGGAGTAAACGTGGGCAGATTTGATCTTGGCTGAGAATCAACCAGAAAATGGATTTAACTTAAGGTGGATTTATAAAAAATAATTTAGTATCCTATTTATAGATGGGAAAATTCAAAACCCATATCGAAGCCCCCGAAGTATTAATCTCTGAACCAGAACAGGTTTATCATGCATTGAACCGAAAAAAAGAGAAGGATGTCTTGGCGGAATTTACTCCTGAACAGCAAGCAGAGATAAAAGAAAAGCAGAGAGTGTTGTCCTCTCTGGCATATTTTATTGGCAAGGATTTTAAAATTCCCGTTGAACTTAACAGTCCCGGAGCAGGCTGGCATTGGGACTTTCAAGAGAATGTCATCAGGGTTGATCCCAAGGATCTTTTAGAGAAGCCGATGGATTACCTCCGTTTTGTGATTTCGCATGAAGGCGGCCACAGACGGATTTCAAGAACCGATTTTATTCCATTGGAGGAATGGAGACAGCCCGGTTTTTCTTTCATGATGAATGCGATTGAGGATCCCAGAGACAACAACTTTGTGGCTGAAGCATATCCTAAATTCCGAGAACAAATGGCTCTGGCATATCAGGAGGATTTGGATTTCGAAGCGAAAGCCAAACAGAAAGCCGATCAGAAACTTGGACGTCAGCCGCGTTTTATGCAAGCTGGTTTTGAATATATAAAACAATGGTTCAAGGAAGCTGAGGGAAAAGAACCCCAATTATCAGAGGACTTGCCGGAAGACGTCAGAGCCGCGGTTGCGGCGACTTTGGAGTCCGCTCGCGATTCTTGGTTGAGGTATCCATCGCGTCAGGAAGCTGACAATGGCGGCAGGATAGGGAGAAAAAAACTTGACGGAGAATCAATGATCAGGGAATAC